>JABFSF010000157.1 GCA_013140755.1 Methylotenera sp.
CGCATTCGGCGACATGCAAAAATTGGTAATCAAATACCTGCTGACTTCGCTAGTCAGTATTACATTAGCAGTCAAATTGCAGCAGCATTCTGATGACTTGCCCGTCCACTAAATCGGATCCAAATCATACTGGCAGATAGCCCGTATCGTCCCTCCACCCCAGCACTTCTTCTGTGCAGTTGGAATCAACAAGCCTGTATGCAATATGGGGGTAATGTAGCTAATCCACTGAACTTCCCCGTAATTCTTACACTACACTATAAATCTCTGTGAATCAGCTGTATAACTTGCTAGCTATCGTATTCGCCATGCTATCATTAGTAAACATAGCAATGTGTGACAAAGAGCTTACTTTTTTAACTTCAATATTGAATCCAGCATGTATAAAAAATTCCTTAACGCCTTTTCAGTCTTTTTGATAGCTAACTTAACTTTAGCGAGTACGGGTTACACAAAAGAAGAAGAAAAAGTCCTAAATATTTACAATTGGGTTGATTATATTGCACCAGATACGATTGACAACTTTCAAAAAGAAACAGGCATTAAGGTGCAATATGATACCTTCGAAGACAATGAAGCTGTTGATATGAAATTACGATCTAGAAGGTCTGGCTATGACATAGTTGTACCATCTTCTGATTGGGCTAAAGCGCAAATTGATAGCGGGTTATTACTTAAGTTAGATAAAACTAAAATACCAAATTTTAAAAATCTAGATCCTAATATTTTGGCAAAAATGCGAAAAGCTGATCCTGAAAATGCGTATTTGGCAGGTTGGTTATGGGGTTATACAACAATAGGATTAAATGTGGATAAAGTCTTCAAAGCCTTGGGAAGTACCCCTATGCCTAAAAATTATTGGGAGCTAGTGCTTAATCCACTTTACACAAAAAAACTTAAGTCTTGCGGGATTATGTATTTAGACTCCTCAACAGATATTATACCGATTACATTAAGCTACTTAGGCAGACCTGCATATAGTAATAACCCCGCAGACTATGAGGCTGCAACAGAAACGCTTAAAAAAGTGCGGCCAGATATCGGATTAATCACATCTTCAGGTCAGGCAGAGAAGTTAATGGATCAATCATACTGTATTGCAATTGGGTGGGGCGGAGATTTTTATAGAGCACGCAGTAACTCTATAGAAGCAAATAACGGGCAAAATATTGCTCCCGTATTTCCTAAATCGGGCTCACTTTTGTTTATGGATAGTATGGCAATACCGAGAGATGCAAAACATCCTAACAATGCCCACTTGTTTATTAATTACATTCTTAGACCAGAAGTACATGCAAACATCACGAATTTTACTAAATTTGCAAACCCAAACAAGCTTGCCTTTCCATTAGTAGATATTAGTTTGAAAAAAGATAATTCTTTGTTTATTGCACCTCAAGATTTTAGCAGACTCACTGAACCAGCCACCTTGGACGCTACAATGCTTAAAATCAGAGCAAGTGCTTTTGAAAAGTTTAAAGCAGGTAATTAAAATTAAACAGGATTAGATTGGCGGCGAAGACCTTTGCGGTCTCGTTATTGATGACCTATTGATTAGCATTACTAATGCCATAAAGCAATTCTCTGCCTAACCCCTGCCAATCTGTTAAAATTCTGCTTTATTCAACTTATTGATATTTAGCCTAATTTTTTATGACTTCCACCCAAATGATTAGCCTACGCGGTAGTGCTGCGTTATCTCCTTTTCGTATTGAAAAAATCCAAACTAAATTGCGCGAAACTTGCCCCAATATTGGGCATGTGTATGCTGAATTTTGGCACTTTACTTGGGTGGATGGTGCCTTAACAACCCAACAACAAGAAACGCTCAAGCAAATTCTCACTTATGGCCCAACCATGCAGGCGGAAGAGTCTGTGGGTGAGATGATTTTGGCATTACCACGCGTGGGGACGATTTCGCCGTGGGCTTCTCGAGCAACGGACATTGTGCAACATTGCGGCATTCCACAAGCACAGCGTGTGGAACGCGGCATTGCGTATTACGTGCAAACCAAGAACGGCGCAACTTTGACGGCAGATGAGCGTCAGGCTTTGTTGCCATTGATTCATGACCGTATGACAGAAAATGTGTTTGCGCATTTGGAAGATGCCGCCAATCTTTATCACACCGATACGCCTAAACCACTCAGTACGGTGGATATTTTAGCTGGCGGCAAAGCCGCGTTAAATCAAGCCAATAGCGATATGGGCTTGGCGTTGTCGCCTGATGAAGTGGATTATCTATTTGAAAATTTCACCCGTATGCAGCGCAACCCTAGCGATGTTGAGTTGATGATGTTTGCGCAGGCAAACTCTGAACATTGCCGCCATAAAATTTTTAATGCGGATTGGGTAATTGATGGCGCGCAACAAGAAATGTCGCTATTTGCCATGATACGCAACACGCACAAACTCAACCCAGGTAAAACCATCGTGGCGTATTCAGATAACGCTTCTATCGTGGCTGGGCAACAAGCTGGCGAGGCAACGAAGCGTTTTTACCCAACTGCAAATGGTGCTTACAGCTTTATTGAAGAAGACATGCACTTTTTAATGAAAGTAGAAACACATAACCACCCTACTGCGATTTCACCGTTTGCTGGCGCGGCTACGGGTGCAGGCGGCGAGATTCGTGATGAAGGCGCAACGGGTAGCGGCTCTAAACCTAAAGC
>JABFSF010000095.1 GCA_013140755.1 Methylotenera sp.
GAGAAAAAAATGACACAAGCACGTACATTAAATGAGAAAGAACTAAACTTAATTTTGCTTTATGTGAAAACACGCAAACATGCAGCACGAGATAGAGCTATGATATTAATGACACATTGGGCAGGCATGCGCATTGGCGAAGTGGCAGCCACAAAGATTAGTGATGTGCTTGCACTTGATGGCACGATTAAAACTGAGATTAATTTAACTGCGGCACAGACAAAAGGCAAACACGCACGCACTGTTGTACTTGCTGACAAGTTACGCAAAGAACTGCATACATACTTACAAGAGAGATTTGATACTAAACAATTAATACCTGTTACTTATTCAAACGTGTTTAACAAGGCATTGTTTGCAACACAGAAGCGCGAAAGCTTTAATGCAAACACTGCTTGTTATCACATGCACATGTTATATAAAGCGGCTGGAATTGATGGCGCAAGTAGCCATAGCGGCAGGCGTAGTTTTTTAACAAATTTAAGTGCTAAAGCTGTACCGCTTAAAGTGTTGATGGAACTGGCAGGACATAGACAAGCGCAAACAACAATGCGCTATATTAATGTGACTAGTGATATGAAACGTGCGGCTGTGGAGTTGGTTTAACTCACCTAAAATTATTCTTCATTCGCAAGGCATCGTATTCAGCAGCAAATATTTGTTCTAATTAATAGATTCATAATCGTCAGTTGGTTTCCAATCGCCATCATTTGAAACATACTGACAGTCATCAAGCCCAATGCCACCACTCCATTCTGCGACTTTACCTTTAACTACAATTATCCCTTTTTTATTATGTGCCCCATATTCATCGCCATTCATTAAACAGGTAAAACCAGACATATCACCAATTAGCCTTGCTTTATTACCTTCATCAACAAATTTTTCGACAAACATTTTTGTTTCGACATATTTACCAACAAGCTTTTTTCTAACATCAAAAGGGTTTGATTGAAACTTCATTGAAATCATCAAATCGTCAAGCTTGTAATATTGTATATTCTGACTAGAATTATTTGATTCACTAGCATCTACTTTTTTATCTAATGTTATGGGTCCACCTGATGATGTTATGGAGACATTGGGGACATTGCTTGCTGATTTGATTGGGAGTGATAACGCAGCCTTATTAACTCTATCTGCATATTCACCATCAATTTGGGTATATTGATGTAATCCAACAAACTCAATTTTAGCTATTGAAGAACAATTAGTTACAAGCTCTTCTATTACAGCTTCTCCATTTGGGGTAACTTTATGACCGAAATTTTCTTTATCAGATATATTGCCAGATGAGTCTCTAGTAACAATATCAAATTCTAAATTAGTAAAATTCAAATTAGTAATATTTTTAACTTCCCAATACATGGAGCAGTAATCACCTATGCTCATTTCTTTTATTTTAGACAAAGTCACCTCTAAATGGCCGTCACTGGTAACGGTTAAATCAGACGTAGGTTGAGATACACCCTTAGCTTTCTTTCCACCTAGCAATGGTGCTATGATGGCAAGCGTAAACATCAGCACTAAAAACCCACCACCAAATTTAACGATGCCTGACATAGTTTTTACGGCAGGGTATTGCGTTGAATTTACAGTGGTAGATGGGGGTGTTTTAGCAAAAGAATTTTGAACAGCCCCACACTCGCCACAAAACTTAGCATCATCTGCAACTTGTTTACCGCATTCTGAACAGAACATTGTTTATCCTTTTTGATTAAGTGCATCTGCTGCTTGATTTTCTTGCTTTATGAATTGTGGTTAGATGACTTACTTTGTATTTAATTGCCATTTACAATATTCTGGTGAATCGTAAATTTCATCAACAACCATTAAACTTGCATCTCCATTTAGCGGACTTTTAATTAGCTCTCCGTCTAGCGCACGTTGAACAAGCATTGCACATTGTGATTCTGGCTTTTCTATGTAGTACATCGCCATATTGCTTGCAGCAGACGTACCAGCACCCATGCCCATAAGTTGCCCCAGTAAATACTCGTATTTTTTTCCTTCAGCTGAACGATTTTCTTCGGTAAGCACCTTGCTGTATATTTTTTCTGCTTCTGGCTGATGACCTATAAGAACTTTCAATATAGCTTTTACTGCGCTGGATTTGACATAGCCATAGTCAATACTCGAATTAATGTCTTCCATATTACCCTTGCATATATTACTAACAACATCCTCATCGTAGCGACTATAGTACCCATCAGGCAACTCCGCTAAAACTGCTAGCTCTTCCATTTTTTGGTGATAGCTTTCATTGCCATATTTGACGTCACTACATGTAACGGTTGCTTCTTGTGCAACTGCGGTTTCTACTTGTGGTTCAGGTACAGGCTCTGCGGTTGGTTGAGGCGCAGCAGGTGCAGGTGCTGTTGCTACTGGGGCTTCAATAGTAACAACGGGTAATTCAGCAACATCATTTTTTGATTTTATAAAAAATACAATAACTGCCAATAAAATTATTGCCACTAATCCAAGCGCAATTTGTATCCAAGTAATTCCTGTTTTTTTATTTGATACTGCGGCACTGTTAACATTGAAACCGCTAACTGCTGGTCGCATTGTAGGCTCGAAAGGAGCTGCTATTGGTTGCGCTTTGAGCTTACTTGATGGCTCATTAACAACATTTGGCGTTTGCGGACGGGATGGTTCTGTTGCCATAGCAT
>JABFSF010000066.1 GCA_013140755.1 Methylotenera sp.
GAACATATCATTATTGCGATTTTTATAGTGGGTATTGTGGGCTTGTTGCTGGAGCTGGCATTAACTGAAATCGCTAAAAGATTTAGTTACGAATAACCTTACTTATTAGGAATCATCATGGAAAAAGCAAACGCAGAAAGATATGTGCAGTTAGAAAATGTCGATATGACGTTTACAACTAAAAAAGGCACGTTTAACGCGCTTAGTAACATTAATTTGAATATCAAAGAGGGTGAGTTTATCTCGATTATTGGGCACTCAGGCTGCGGCAAGTCAACGGTTCTTAACTTGATTGCAGGGTTGTTAGAGCCAACAGAAGGTTTGTTATTCTGTGCAGGTAGAGAGATTGCAGGCCCAGGCCCAGAGCGCGCCGTAGTGTTTCAAAACCATTCATTACTGCCTTGGCTGACTTGCTTTGAAAATGTGTATTTGGCAGTAGAGCGCGTATTCGGTTCAGGTTCTGAAGTCAATGAAACTAAGGCCCAGCTTGAAGCGCGTACGCATGCAGCAATTGCGCTGGTAGGTTTAACGCACTCTAGCGAAAAACGCCCGAACGAAATCTCAGGTGGTATGAAACAACGTGTGGGTATTGCACGTGCGTTGGCGATGGAACCAAAGGTCCTGTTGCTAGATGAGCCATTCGGTGCGCTAGATGCGCTTACTCGCGCCAATCTGCAAGATGAGTTGATGAAAATCATGGCTAAATCTGGCTGTACCGCAGTGATGGTGACGCATGATGTGGATGAAGCGATCTTGCTTTCAGACCGAGTGGTGATGATGACTAACGGCCCAAGCGCAACTATTGGCGAGATACTGGAAGTGAATCTTGCTCGACCAAGAGAGCGTTTAGCCTTAGCAGAAGACCCTGTTTACAACCACTTGCGCAGTGAAGTTCTCCGCTTTTTATATGAGCGCCATGCCAAAAAAGCCGCTTAAATATTTTCAATTTTTTATGTTTATTAAGGAATCAATCATGAAACAGAACACTAAGTTCAAACTTAATTTAATCATGGCTTGTACGGCTTTAGCGTTATCAAGTCTTGCTCAGTCTGCAATGGCAGAAGATGCGCCAGCAGATGAATATACTTTTATGGATGCAGTTAAAACTGGCAAAAATATGACTAGCTTCAGATTGCGCTATGAAAATGTTGATCAAGATGGTTTGCAACCAGCAACAACGGTTGGAACAACACCCAACCCCACAAAAAATCAAGACCTCAAGGATGGTGAAGGTCTTACTCTGCGCAGTTTAATTGGCTGGCAGACTGCTCCTTACAAGAACTTTAGTTTTGCAGCACAATTGATTGATGTATCAAAATTTGTCGATAACTTTAATGACAGCACCAATAACACGCTCGTAAATGGTGCCTCAAATCAAGTAAGAAATGTTGAGTATGCAAAAATAGTTGATCCGTCTTACACTGGTGTCAATCAACTATATGTAGATTGGACTGGCATTAAAAATACGCGCGTTCGCGCAGGTCGTCAGCAAGTCAATTTAGATAACGTTCGTTTTATTGGTGATATTGGCTTCAGGCAAGTGATGCAGGTGTTTGATGGTGTTTCTGTATTGAACAAAAGCATTCCTGACACCGAAATTTTTGCAGCACATTTTGAAAAAATCACACAAATTACATCTGAGCAACGTGATGGTAATTTAGATATTGCTAATATCAAATATCGCATATCACCAACAGAATCTGTTGTTGGTTATGGTTACTTGTCCAATGTGAATGATTTAGGTTATGGTAATGCCTGGTTTGGTGCTAAAAAACTCAATAATGGGACAAAAAATAATAGTGATGCAGACCAATCGAACAAAACATTGGGGTTGCGTCTAGATGGCACACATCCATTCAACCCAAATTTCAGAGCACACTATACAGCTGAGTATGCTAAGCAAACAGACTATGCTGATGGTGACAAGCGTATTGACGCACACTACTACAAAGTCGGTGGCGGTCTTGGTTTTGATAACTTTAACTTCCGCGTGGATCAGGAATTATTATCTAGTAACGATAATAAATACGCCTTTCAAACACCTTATGGCACTAACCACTTGTTCCAAGGTTGGGTAGATAAATTCTTGGTTACACCAAGATCAGGCATTAAAGATACTTTCGTAACTGCCACTTATAAATATGATGACTTCTTATTCTTTGCAGATTATCACTTCATCAATTCTGATGAAGACTTTAATACGGTTGGTGGTGGCACAAAAACCAATGGTAATAAATATGGTAAAGAATGGAATGTGGCGGCCACTTACAACTACAGCAAAAATATCATGGCAAAAGTGGAGTACGGTAAATTCACTGAAGATGACCAATATGCTGCTGGAGCAAATGTTATTGACAATGCTGCGGGAAAACTCGGACGTATTCGTGATACAGAAAAACTTTGGCTTACTGCAATGTATACGTTCTAAACGTTCATAGTATGGGCGTCATAACGACGTGATAAAAGATGCACCATTATGGGCTCCCATTTTGGTGCATTATCACTTAATAAGAGCAAAAGTGCCCTTTGAATAATCTGTAAATATATATAACTCATTGTAATTAAATGAATTTATAGTAATGGCACACTCTTTGCTTTTTAGCTGGTGCGTATCTAATTGAATGCACCAAATAATCCAACTTAAAAGATGATCGAATTATGCAAAAACTGAAATTAGTGGTGGTAGGTAATGGCATGGCAGGCATGCGTACCGTTGAGGAATTATTAAAAATCTCCCCAGATTTTTATGAGATTACCGTCTTTGGTGATGAGCCTTACCCTAATTACAACCGCATTATGCTATCTCCCGTGTTGGCGAATGAGCAAACGATTGATGACATTATCTTGAATAGTCGCGAGTGGTATGCAGCGAATAATATTACGCTGCACACAGGTGCGCGCATCAATAAAATTGACCGTAAAAACCGTGTGGTGTATGCGGAAAATGGTACTTCTGCTGAGTACGATAGGTTGTTGCTGGCGACGGGATCCAAACCTTTTATGCCACCAATCCCAGGTAAAGAGTTAGAGGGTGTGCTGGGCTATCGTGATATTAAAGATACCAATGACATGATAGACGCTGCAAAGAATTATAAACATGCCGTAGTAATCGGTGGCGGTTTATTGGGTTTGGAGGCCGCAAATGGTCTAAAAATTCAAGGTATGGAAGTCACTGTAGTACACAAGAATGAATGGTTGTTAGAAAAACAGTTAGATAAAACCGCAGGAAAAATGCTGCAAAAGAACCTTGAAGCTAAAGGCCTCAACTTTTTATTGAACAAAAATACTGAACATATTATCGGTAACGAAAATGGCCGTGTAAAAGCAGTACGATTCACCGATGGTTTAGAGATTTCTGCTGATTTACTGGTCATGGCCGTGGGCATACGTCCAAACTTTGCACTTGCTGAATCTGCAGGCATTTACTGCAATAAAGGTATTGTCGTCAACGACACCATGCAAACTTATGATCCTCGTATTTACGCAGTAGGTGAGTGTGTGGCGCATCGTGGTATTTCTTACGGCTTGGTGGCTCCATTGTTTGAAATGGCTAAAGTGTGTGCAAACCATTTAGCCAATTTTGGTATTGGGTTATATAAAGGCTCTGTGACTTCAACCAAATTGAAAGTGACAGGTATTGATTTATTCAGCGCGGGTGATTTTTCGAGCAACGAAGAGGACGGCCGCGAGGAAATTGTTTTGCACGACGCAGTTGGCGGGGTTTACAAAAAGCTCGTCATCAAAAATGACAAAATCATTGGCAGTGTGCTTTATGGGGATACCACGGATGGTTCGTGGTATTTTCAAATGCTTAGGGATGGCAAGGCCATCCACGAGATTCGCGATCATTTAATGTTTGGTCAGGATTCTTTGGGTAATACTGGTCACGCAGGCCAAAATAAAGCGGCTGCGATGACGGATGAAATGGAAGTGTGCGGCTGTAATGGTGTGTGTAAAGGCACGATTGTTAAAGCCATTCAAGATCAAGGCTTGTTTACCATTGATGATGTAAAAAAACAAACCAAGGCAGGCTCTAGCTGCGGCTCATGCGTAGGCTTAGTCGAACAGATTTTGGCTTCAACACTCGGTGGCGGTTATGCGCCACCTTCTACTAGCAAAGCGGTATGTGGCTGTACAGAAAAAAATCATGAGGAAGTCCGTGCTGAAATCCGCACGCAAAAATACTTAAATATTCCAGATGTGATGAAAGGCATGGGCTGGCGCACATCTAATGGTTGCGCTACCTGCAGACCAGCACTGAATTATTACTTGATTTCAACATGGCCGCATGAGGCTAAAGATGACCCGCAATCACGCTTTATTAACGAGCGCGTACATGCCAACATTCAAAAAGATGGCACTTACTCTGTGGTGCCTCGTATGTACGGTGGTGTTACCACGCCAGACCAGTTACGTAAGATTGCGGATGTGGCCGACAAATATGCTGTACCAATGGTGAAAGTGACGGGCGGCCAGCGCATTGACTTGTTCGGGGTTAAAAAAGAAGACCTCGTTGATATGTGGGCGGACTTGGATATGCCTTCAGGCTACGCTTATGGTAAGAGTATCCGTACGGTTAAAACCTGTGTAGGCGCTGAGTTCTGCCGCTTTGGTACGCAAAACTCTACTCAACTGGGTATTGATATTGAAAAAGCTTTTGACCACATGTGGGCACCGCATAAAGTGAAGTTTGCCGTTTCAGGTTGCCCGCGTAACTGTGCTGAATCAGGTATTAAAGACGTGGGCATTATCGGTGTGGATTCTGGCTGGGAAATGTATGTGGGCGGCAACGGCGGTATTAAAACCGAAGCCGCGCAATTCTTGTGCAAAGTAAAAACGGCAGAAGAGGTGCTGGAGTATTCAGGCGCATTTATTCAAATTTATCGCGAAGAGGCTCGCTATTTGGACCGTACCGTACATTGGATTGAGCGTGTAGGTTTAGAGTATGTAAAACAGCGTGTGCTGGAAGATGCCGAGGGGCGTAAAGCCGCTTACGAGCGTTTGTTATATGCCTTGCAAGGTGCTGTTGATCCTTGGGGAGAGCGCGTGCAGAAGCGTGATCAGCATAAAGAGTTTGAGACGATTACGATCTAACTTACTCAAAAAAACAATTATTATTTTTTAAGGAAGCATCATGCAAAAAAGTTTTTGGAAAGCAGGACATACACCTACATTGCTCTCCGCATTTTTATACTTTGATTTAAGTTTTATGGTGTGGGTGTTGTTAGGCCCACTTGCGGTGCAAATGGCTACAGATTTGCAACTTTCACCCTCAGAAAAAGGGTTAATGGTCGCTACCCCAGTATTGGCTGGTGCTCTATTGCGCATAGTCATGGGCGTGTTAGTTGACCAGATCAAGCCAAAAATGGCAGGATTAATCGGCCAAATCATTGTTATCGTTAGTTTGCTCGTTGCTTGGTTGCATGGTATTGAAACATTCCAGCAGTCTTTAATGCTCGGTATTGGTCTTGGTTTTGCAGGTGCCGCTTTTGCTGTTGCTCTGCCGCTGGCAAGCCGCTGGTATCCGCCTGAGCATCAAGGTACTGCGTTAGGCATTGCAGGTGCGGGTAACTCAGGCACAGTGTTCGCGGCCTTGTTTGCACCTGGCCTGGCTGTGGCATACGGCTGGAATAATGTCTTTGGTTTGGCTTTAATTCCACTAGGGATTGCCATGCTGGTATACCTCATTTTTGCTAAAGATAGCCCTGATGCTCCGCCAGCTAAATCATTGAGCCAGTATTTATTGATATTGAAAGATAAAGACGCATGGTGGTTTATGTTTTTCTACAGTGTGACTTTTGGTGGTTTTGTCGGGTTAGCTTCATCATTAACGATTTACTTTAATGACCTGTATCACTTAGGCCCTGTGGTTGCTGGTTACTGTACCGCTGCCTGTGTATTTTCTGGCTCACTCGTGCGTCCTATCGGCGGCATGGTAGCCGATCGTATCGGTGGCGTACGCACGCTATTAGTGATGTATGGCGTTGCTGCTGTTTTGTTGCTTGTCATGAGTTTTGGACAGCCTACTTACCAATTAGCCTTGGCGATTATTATTCCTGTCATGGCGGTATTGGGTATGGGTAACGGCGCGGTGTTTCAGTTGGTACCACAGCGTTTCCGCAAAGAAATTGGTGTGATGACAGGTCTGGTCGGCATGGCAGGTGGTATAGGTGGCTTTTATCTGGCGGCAAGCTTAGGCTACTTTAAGCAGGCAACTGGCAATTATCAAATAGGTTTAATGATCTTTGCAGGCTTGGCCGTATTGGCAATGATCGGTTTGGCAGGCGTTAAAACCAGATGGCGTACTACATGGGGCACAGCGACATCGGCTAAAGTGTAACGGCACGATTTACAATACGCTATGTCTCTAAAATTTGAAGTCGGTCAGTCTAGCTTAACAGGGCCACGTACGCGTAATGAAGATTACGTTGGCGTGGTTACCCCTGAGGGCGAGCAGCTCAGCATTAAAGGCGCGCTGGTGGCTGTGGCCGATGGTGTGAGTGGCAATGCGGGTGGTGGTGAAGCTTCAGAAATGACCATGCGTACCGTGACTTCTGATTACTACGCTACGCCAGATACCTGGGAGCCACTTAACGCCTTAGATAAGGTGCTTACCGCAACGAACCGCTGGCTGCTTGCACAAGCTAATGCGAACCGCGACATGATCGGGATGGCGACTACGCTGTCCTTATTGGCGTTGCGCGGTCAGCGATATTACCTTGCACATGTTGGTGATACGCGTATCTACCTGTTACGAGACGGTCAATTAAAGCAGCTCACTACCGACCACGTATGGAGTAAGCCAGATATGCGGCATGTACTCAAACGTGCTGTTGGCCTAGATACGCACTTGGAAGTGGATTTTTCTGATGGTGCGCTGCAAGTGAATGATGTGTTTGTACTGATGAGCGATGGGGTATGGGATGTACTGGGCGAAAAAAGCATACACAAGGCACTGGAGCTTTATAACAGCCCACAAATGATCTGCGATCACCTAACTAAAACAGCCATAGACCATGGTAGTACGGACAATAGCACGGCTGTGGCAGTGAGAATTACACGGATTGGTGAGGATACGCTATCCGAGCTTTTAGCAGGTGGCAAGCATTTGCCTGTGCCAGACAAGATGAATGTTGGTGAAATTATCGATGATTTTGAAGTGACCGAAATTTTGCACGAATCTCGTGCAAGTTTGCTATATAAAGTGCGCCATATCAGCACTAAACAATTGTTTGTATTGAAAACACTACAGCCACTGCTAGGCAACGATTCAGATAGCTGTAATGGCTTGTTAAACGAAGAGTGGTTGGCAAAACGTGTGGTTTCTCAGTATGTACCGCAAGTGTTTCCTGTGTCAGTAGAGAAACGTAGCAAGCTTTACTACATTATGAGCTGGCATGAAGGCGCAACATTGCAGCAACGTATTAATGGCGGGCACCACTTTACGGTTGCAGGTATAGCCAAAGTGGGCGTTGATATGATGCGCGGTATTGGCGCACTGCACAGGCTGAACATCATTCACCGCGATATCAAACCAGATAACCTGCACCAGGCCAGCGATCAACGTTTACGTATTCTGGATCTAGGGGTTGCGCTTAACGCCAATTTTGGCACTAAGGACACGACGCAAAATCCTGGAACACCAAGCTATATGGCCCCCGAACTGTTTGAGGGTGAATCAGCCACCGTCCAAAGTGATTTATATGCGGCAGGCGTGACGCTTTATCATTTGCTCACGCGTAAATATCCCTATGGAGAAATAGAACCGTTTCAGCGCCCCAAGTTTGGTGAGCCAATTTCTCCAACAAGATATCGCCCTGATATTCCGCACTGGCTAGAAAACATTATTCTTAAAGCGATTGCGCGGGACGTGAAACTTAGATTTGAAACAGCAGAAGAAATGTTGCTGGCACTGGAACATGGCGAGTTAAAACCGATATTGGCTCCAGCACGTACGCCATTAATTGCGCGCGCGCGCTTAGTCAAATGGCAATGGATTGCGATGTTTTCGTTAATTTTGAATTTCCTATTGATTTATTTGTTGTTGGTTTCTTAAGTAAAGGTGGTTGAAATGAGTAATTGGGTAAAAGTCGCACCATTTGATGAGTTTCCTAAATTAGGCTCACGTGTTGTGCGAACAAAAAACAAAGACAATGCCGATATTGAAATTGGTGTTTTTCGCACTGAAGATGACCGCATCTTTGCCATCAACAATCTTTGTCCACACAAGGGTGGCCCGTTATCTCAAGGCATTGTCTATGGAGACAAAGTAGCTTGCCCGCTTCATAGCTGGAAAATAAGCCTGGTCGACGGAAAGGCTGAGGAGCCTGATGTTGGTGAAACAGCCTGTTTTAAGACCAAAGTTGAAGATGGTATTGTGTATTTAGAATTAAAAGATTAACTACCTTGATTAAACAGACCAAATCTACCTGTTGTTACTGCGGTGTAGGCTGTGGTGTCATTATTCACAGCAAAAATGAGCAGATTGTTGATGTAAAAGGCGATCCTGATCACCCCGCTAATTTTGGGCGTTTATGCACCAAAGGTTCGACATTGCATCTGACGGCAAAGCTAGATAATCGCCTGCTCTACCCAGAAATGCGCACACAGCGAGATACCCCTAGGGTGCGAGCCACTTGGGATGCGTCACTTGATTTTGTTGTAGAGAAATTTGCTCAAACCATCGAAACACATGGACCAGATTCAGTTGCGTTCTATATTTCAGGGCAATTACTCACTGAAGATTATTACGTTTTTAACAAGCTGGCCAAGGGCTTGATTGGCACCAATAACGTCGACACTAATTCACGGTTGTGTATGAGCTCAGCTGTAAGCGGCTATAAAGCTACATTAGGCTCAGACGCGCCACCAGCGTGCTACGAAGATATTGATCACACTGAATGTCTTTTGATTGCAGGCTCAAATACAGCTTTTGCCCACCCGATTATCTTCCGACGAATTGAAGATGCGAAAGCCAAAAATCCAGATTT
>JABFSF010000065.1 GCA_013140755.1 Methylotenera sp.
CTCTATTTGCATACACGCCATATAAAATTACCGTATAAATACCATCGCTTTGACGAAGCCTGTAAAGGTAAATGTTGTCCATTTCTACTTGTTGGCTGAGTTGTGCTAGGGCAGTTTTCAAAGTGTCATCTTGCATGATTAGGCTATCTAGCTTTGCACTCAATAATGATTGAATTTGCAAGCTAATGGCATCCACACTAGTCATGAGCAATAGTTTTTGTGTGGCTTCTAACCGCTGGTTAATTAAACTTGGCTTAATCACTTGATCAAGCGGCGCGACCTTTAATGTGGGCAACGTGGTGATTTGGCTTGCTTGCGGAGCAACTGCCATGGCAGATTGTTTGACTGGCGTTTGCTTTGTCATCACACTCGCTGCTTGCTGTGTAGCAGTCATTTGCTGCATAGTTTGCCACCATCTAACGCCAAAAAATATCACCATTAACAACGCCAATACGCCTACCAAAATTGCTAGTTTTTGGTAGGGCTTAAACCACTGCCAAGCACTTTCTTCACCAAACTCACTGTCTTGAATGGCTGCTTTGACGTGCTTGGGGCTGACTTGATGTACATTATCTGCAAAGGCGGCTAACAAAGCTTTATCTGCCAAAATATTCACACGTCGTACCAAACCCTGCGCTGATTTTGATAATTTTTTTATCGCAGCATCGGTAAATAGATGTGGTCCAAAATAGCCTGCCGCACGCAGGCGAAAAATTAAATATTCACCAATATCTTTAGTTTGCAATGGACCTAAATGAAAGCTGTGCGTAATACGCTCACGCAATTGGCGAATATGGGTTTGATTAAGGTTGTCGTCTAGCTCAGGTTGCCCAAACAGCACGATTTGCAATAGTTTATCTTGCTTGGTTTCTAGGTTTGAAAGTAGCCTGATTTCCTCTAAGGTTGCCAGTGGCATTCCTTGGGCTTCTTCTACAAATATCACCACCTGACGCCCTTCTGCATGGCGGCTTAATAAATAAGCTTGCAACGTTTGCATCACTTTTAATCGGTCAGCATTTTTAGGGAGTTTGAGTTGCAACTCAAAGGCAATTGCGTGTAAAACTTCTTCAGGTGCAACGCTGGGGTTGGCTAAATAAATACTTTCAATTTTTTCAGGCAAAATGGTTTGTAGCATACGGCAAAGCATCGTTTTGCCACTTCCCACCTCACCCACTACTTTAATAATGCCTTCGCCATTGGTGATTGCATAGACTAATGCATCTAGCACCGCTCCCCGATTTCCACCTGAAAAGAAAAAATCGGTATTCGGCGTAATTTTAAAGGGTGGCTCTTTTAAGCCAAAGTGAGGGTAATACAAGTTGAGTCCTACTAACAGCTAATCATCTTGGGTATTCATGCGACTATAAAGCGTGGTGCGATTCACATTAAGCAATTTTGCCGCTTGGCTTAAATTACCGTGCGTCATCTTCATGGCGGCTTCAATGTAAGCACGCTCCCATGTTTTCAGCACCACATCCAAACTTAAATTGGCTTGTCGTTGCAAATGCGCTTGCGCTTGCGCAACCAAACTTGGCATATCGCTAAAGTTAAGAGCTTCGCTCACCGATGCTTCTGGTTGTGTTAAATCAAACTCCGCGATTAAATCTTTTTCTTTAACAGCTTTACCCGCATATTTTGCGATTAAGCGCACCACAATATTTCTAAGTTCGCGCACATTTCCAGGAAAATGATAATCCAACCAAAGTAGCTGTGCATTAGCATCTAGTGTAAATGGAGCTCTTGCTATTTGATTGGCATAAAAATTCGTGAAATGTTCGCGTAAAATATGTTTATCTTCACCCAACTCACGCAAGGGCGGCACTTGCACAGTAAACACACTTAAACGGTGATATAAATCTGACCTAAATTGTCCAGTACGCACTTCTGCGCGCAAATCACGGTTAGTTGCTGCAATAATACGTGCACGGCTTTTACGGGTTTGCGTTTCACCTATGCGTTGAAACTCGCCATTTTCTAGCACGCGCAATAATTTTGACTGAAGCTCTAAGGGCAACTCGCCAATTTCATCTAAAAACAAAGTGCCATCACCAGCATCTTCAAAGTAGCCAGTATGTGCTGAAATCGCCCCTGTAAACGCACCTTTAGCATGACCAAAGAGGATAGACTCAGCCAACAAAGGGGAAACCGCAGCACAGTTAATAGATAAATAAGGTTGCAATAATCGCTGGCTCGCGTGATGAAAACTACTTGCAACCAACTCTTTACCACTACCTGACTCACCCTCAATCAACACAGGAAAAGGCGAATCAGCAAATTGCTGAATTTGCATCCGCAACGCTTGAATTGGCAAACTCTCACCAAGCAAACCACCATGAGCCTGCTCTGCCTTTACCTCATTAAGTTCTACATTTTGCACGGTGAGTGCATTAAGCAACATGTTTTTGAGCTTATCTACATCACATGGCTTAGCAATAAAATCCACCGCGCCCAATGAAAGTGCGCGCTTCACATTAACATCATCACTCTGACCTGATAACACATGAATTTTAATAGTGGGAGAATAAGCAAGCAAAGCACTAATGACCTTAAACCCCTCTTCAGGAGAGTGTGGCGCAGGCGGCAAGCCTAGATCCACCAAAGCCAATGCAGGCGGCGTATCTAATTGCTGCAACAAGCTTTTTAACTGCGCGTGAGACTCAGCCACGCACACCTCAAAATGCTTACTCAATACAAAATGTAAAGTGTCTGTGATTAAAGGATCATCATCAATAATCATCAATACTGGACGCAATGCCGACATGCACAACCCTTTTTAATATAAATTACCGCTGTTCGCTACTATAGCCTTAAAGGATAATTCTATCAATTGCTAAAAAGACGATGTAACACCACGAAATAAAAAGCTTGGCTTTTGCACCCAACGTTAAGTATTAGCTGACTTACCAGCGCAGTACAATACTTGTTTAATAAAAAAAGCCCCCATCAACATGTTGATGGGGGCTTTTAAGTGCTTGAGTTTACTAGAACTTACTAATTAAATTCACGTACCATCCATGGGAACGATAAGACATATCGGTCATATCATCTGAGAAGTCAGTAAAGTTATAACCACCGCCCACTTTTACATTGTTATTGAGATGGCGATAGATGCCAACTAATGCGCCTGCTCTGCTGTCATCTGCTGCGGGGACATTCAGCCAGCGCACTTCTAACAAAGCATCCCAGTCGTGTACAAAATGCCAATCTGCACGCCCTACAACTAAATGCGCGTCCGCATCTACCCAATCACCCGTTGCTTTTGGTGCGCGGATTTCTGATTTGCGATAACCGTATTTACCGCCAATAGATAGCCATGGTTTGATGTCGTAAATCGCATCTACTGAGAGTATATGGCTACGTTGCTCATAGTCTGACGACACGCCAGCGGTGCTGATTGTACTTGATGACGGCATGTTGGCAAAATAGGTATATTTAAATAAGGTATTGAGTTTATCGTTATTCACTGGACGATAAGCGTACCCTAATACACCTTCAACAAAATCGGCATCAAAAGTGTTGCCTAGGCTGCTATCAGAAACTGAGAAGTTGAGCTTACCTAATGCACGCCAATCTGGTGTGGTTTGATAGCTAAGCGAGTTGCGCACCAGCCAAGTGGTACGCTTTCCTGCGGTTGAGCTATCATCGCTACGCCATTCAATGTTACCTGCATATTTGGTTTTTTCAATCGCGCGGCCGATGCTAAAGCTCAAAGCGGTGCGGTCTAAATCACCTGATACCGCATCAGCTAACTTGCCTGTTTCAGCTTTTGTACCGAAATTCCAGCCATCTTGAGCGGCTAAATCTAGTCCAAAAGCATGCATTAAGCCAGTTTGCCCAACGCCATGCAATAAACGCTCTTCACCGTAAACGGTCATGCTATCGGTATAGCGTGATTTTGCACCCGTAACCAATGTGCCTTGGCGACCACGATACAAACTATCGGTGCGGTCAGCATCTAGGGCGTAGTTAAGATAAAGTTGGCTTCTATCGGTCACTTGCCAATCACCGCCTAATTTTCCGCCAAAGCCTTGATTACCTGATGACGCTTCGCCAAGCAAGCTAAACTTCTCATTCACGCGCCATTTACCACCCGCGCCAATACGATCATTGTCTAAACGATTGCCCGAGTTACTCACCGTGTTTTGCACAAAGCCATACACATTCCAATCTGGGTTTTGTGCTTCACTATCAGGTTGATAATCAATCTGCACACCTAAATCAGTACGATCACCATCTTGGGATAAGGTTTTACTCGCATTAGCAACGTAAGTGTCCATGTTATCAAGGCGAACACCCACGCTACCTGCCCAATTTTGCGTAAATTTTTGCTTCACTGATGCTTGTATGGCTTTGGTATCTTGTGTATCTGCATTTTTAACATCGGTTTTCACTTGCACTGAGGTTGCTTCTGTTATCTCCACATCAGTCGCAAAACCGACTTGTTTTGAGTCTTCATTCGTGATTTGCCCAGGGGATGAAAAGCCTTTTTCTCGGTCTTGCCAATAGACATTCACTTTACCTTTGGTAGAAGATAACTCACTTAAGTCTGCCGCGAACTCTACACGGTGTGCATTGGCATTTCCGCCTTGAGCGTTAATGCTATTAAACTCAAAGCCTCCTGTTGTCGATGATTGCGTGGCTGTGCCAGCACCGCTTGAACGGGCTGTTTCAGCCTTTAAATACACACCCGCTGAAATTCTATACGTCGCATCAATACCATAAATATGCTGACGTGTCGCTTGATCACCCTGACGATAACCCGTTGCACCTATTTGCACTTTATCACCCAACCATTGCGATACGTGACCACCCACAGTCATATTGTCAATATCGCGAATGCTCGGCGTATATTCATAGCTCACCACCAAAAACACAGGATTCCCTGATAATGAGCCAGCGCGGACTAATTGGCTATCATCCGCAGTAGATGGTAGCGGTGAGGTTAATAATAAACGTCCTTGAATCGCATCAAAATCATAGTCTTGGGTCGCACTTAATTGCGTGGTTTTAAGCACGATGCCAGAGTCTTTATCGCGCACTTCTACCCATACTTTTTCTGAGCCACGTGTGGTATCTTGATGTTGCACATAGTAAAGAGAACCACCTGTACCACGAAACTGCTCACGTGCGCCCAATGTGCCAGGGTCACCTACAAAGGCATCAATTTGTGATTTCTTTTGCCCAAAGCTGGTAGCAGTATCACTACGCACTTTAAGGTTAGCACCATACATACCGCGGCTGTATTGCACTAAATCCGAGCCTGATAGTTGCGTTTGGAAATTACCCCACATCACGTGAGATTCGCCACGTGCTAATTTCACGTAAAACTTGCCGCGCGTGGGCGCATCTTCAACCGTTGTAGAGTCATCGCCATACACAGGATAGTAACGATCAGGATCTAAGCGGCGCAATAAATAACGTGGGTCTTTATCGTCAAAATTCGAAAATAAATGTTTGATAGGCTGCTCTTTAGTGTCCGCAGATGCTGTTAATAGCCAATCGCCTTTCACTTTGCCTTTAAGGTAAAAAGCTAAGCGTCCATCCACATAAGCTTCGTTATCAAAATGCTGCGTATCGCCAGTCACTAACTGGGCAGGGCCTGACGTTGAATTGCGCCCCCCTGTAATATCTGCCAAAGCAATATAGAACCAATCTTGGTCTGGAATATACAAGTTGCGGTTAAAGGTCATGGCTTCTGTGCCATTTTCTTCTAGCACTGCTACCTTCACCACATGGTTGCCCGCAGGTAAAATTTGACGTACTGCAAATTTTCCATTTTTATCCACTGGCACTTCTTCACCTAAAAAGCGTACGGTTTGACCAGCTTTTAAATTGATACCATTTGCGGTGACCGCACCACCATTACGCACAGGAATATTATGCAGTTTTAAACGGTTTTCGCCGTATCCAATCAAGTTCTCACGCACATCCGCTTGCTTATCAGCAAGTGGTGTTGATTTTTCTGCAATTTGCAATGGTTGCGCAATCGTTTCATCAAAATTACCATCTTGGTCATACACTCTTAATACATATTGCAGACTATCAAGTTCGCTCACCACCTGCCAATCGGCTTGACCATTTGCCGCAATTGGCAATACTGCCAGCGGGGTTGATTGCGTTGAAACTTCTGCGCTAAATAAACGTACTTCACCACGCGCAATCCAATGGCGATAATTGCTATACGAGGTAAACGTCACTTTTTGGTGACGCACCGCCGCGTTTGGAAACGCCACCAAGTTAAGTGATGGCTTTTCATCCATCGCATCATAACGCACTTGAATGTCTGATTCTTCTAAGGCCACATCGGTACAACGCTGCACATCTGGGTCAACGGTGCCTGTATCAGGCGTGAGTTCTTGAAGTGGTACACCATCCACGCTAATGCGGAAAGGTTGTGTACTAGCACGTGTACGCGTTGCCAGTACCGCCTCGCATGAGTTGAGTAGTGCTGGTTTTGCCACCTCAGCAGGCACTAATGGCAATGCTACTTGCGCTTTGGTTTTGCTCACTTCATCGTAACTGACTTTGATTTCAATACGACGGTTTTGTGCCATGCCTTGCGGACTATCATTGCTTGCAATGGGCGCACGATCAGCCATGCTCGCAATTTGCACGTTATTTAGATCAAGATTTAAGCCTTGCGCTAAATAATCTGCCGTGTTTTTAGCGCGCGCTAAACCTAAGCCATCATTATCTTGATAAATCTTCTTGGCACGTGCAGATAACTTTTGATTATCGGTATGACCAATCACACTAATTTTAAGGTTTTCTTTACCTTTTAATTTAAGCACTAAAGCGTCTAAATTTTGTTTCAGTTGCGCGGTCAATTGACCATCACCAGAAACAAACAAAGGATTCACCGCTTGCTCAGCAGCTGGTGTACGCAATGTTTTTTCAACAGTTTCAAACTGTTGTTCAGCATGCGCTAAAGGCGCAGAGACTGTGTCCGCATCACTCATGATAAAGGTTTCAGTCGTTAGCTCACGCTCATGGTCACGTGCTGGCGCATGGCGCACACCAAGGCTATCTCCATTATCAATTCGCTTGCCATGTACGCTAGCGCATGATTGATCTTTCTCGCCGTCTTTATTTTCACAAGGCTTGCAATCTGCTTCAGATTGGCAGAAATCACCCGCTTGAGCAAAGGCTGAAGATACGTAAATTGCAGGTGTAATTAAAGCTGCATTCAACAATAATGCGGTTAGTAAACGGCTCATTTCACACCTCCTTTCTCATTGGCTTTGCGCTCGAAGATTTCTTCCTCAAAAGAAAGTGCATAACAACAACCTGATTTTTTCCAAAGTTTTTCTAAGGTAGTGCGCACTTGCTTCAAGCGGTTGCGTACTAATTTTTCATCTTCACCCGATGCGTCATAAGCCAGACGTACCACTGATACTTGACCACGTAATTTTTCAGGTAAAGCTGCTACGGCTGCGGCTAAACTGTCCGTCATCATGGATTCGTTCGCTTTAAACGCCTCATTACTAAGCTCCACACGAAACACACGGTGAATCGCCGCACCAAAATTGAGCTTATTCAGCTTACCTCTGGTCATGCGCACATCACGCGGATTTTCAGTGGTTACACGGTAGCCGCTAGGCAAAGTACGCTCATCTAACTTCATCACAAAATTACTGCCACGGAACTCATTTGGCACCTCTGCACAAGTGATATGGAAGCGACCTTGGTCATCAGTGGTGACTAACAAACCATTCACTGTGGCTAAGCGCACATTGGCAATTCCTGCTTCACCCTCATCTTGATAACCATTGGCGTTTTTATCATCAAACACTTTGCCGATTAAATCTGAGCAATCAAAGGTTGGGTCTGGAATCACGCGCACAGTTGCCGTAGCAGTGTTAGAAACACGCGCATTTGCCAAGTTATTAGTGGCAAATGCGATATTCACATATTCACCTTCTGCCACACCTGAACCGACTACCAACATTAAACGAATCACACGTTTTTGTTGACCTGCAAAAGTTTGATTAACCCAAGTTAAGTCGCGTCCATTCACTTTTGGCTCTTTAGCTACACCATCAATTGTGGCTGTGCCTACTTTATATTTAAAACCTGGTGGTACTTGGTCATGAATATCAATGTTAGTCAAATTCGCCGTAAGTGTATTGGTTGCAGTAACGGTGTAAGGGACTAAATCACCACGACTCACATTCACCAAAGGTGATGTTTTGGTCATTAAAATCGCACCGCCCAATATTGGGTCTAGCGGAATATGGTTATTAACAACACCACGACCCCCTGCAATATCCAAGTTGAAACTAAAGAAATAGGTGGTTGGCTGTACGCCCGTAGGCGGACCAGCTTGCGCCTGAATTGCATCAACCCCTGGTGCTGGACTGGGTGTAAACGCACCTGCCTGAGGTGGAATAATAGTAGAAGCGGGTGGTAAATAGCCGCCTGGCTGAACCACTTTAATGGTGTAAACACCATCACCTGGACAACCCAGGGGTACTGGGTTACGCAACAAGAATTGATACATGCCTGTAGGACCAGTCAGCTGCGTATTGATACCACCAATCAAACAAGTAGCAGGCACAGCAACACCAGCATTTAGCAAGGTTACGGTTGCACCTGCTACAGGTAAGCGAGTCACCGCGTCATACACTACACCACTTGGATCAAGTGGTAAGTTTTGTTTAATCGTGGTCACACCCGCTACTAATTGCAATTGCGTAATCACACCATCAACCACCTGACCATTTCTAGCAGCGTTATCATCTACAGACTGTGCCGCACCATAAATAGCATGGTTAATCGGATCGCGGAAACGCACCGTGTAGTAAGTATTAGGATCTCCCGTGGTTGATGGGAACAGACCTGCCACTGTGTAGTTGCCATTTGCATCTGTGGTTGATTTACCCACCATCTGACCTAAGCCATTCAACACTTCAACAATGAAGCCTTTTACCTGCGCAGTGGCTGGTGAACCATCATTATCAATACGATCATGATTGACATCTAAGTAAACCTTACCTGTCACAGAAGCCAAGTTTACAGAATCAAAACTCACAGGCGTTGGATCATTTTCACCTGCCTCATTAGCGTTACCATCTGCATCGGCATCAGGAGCATTGCCATTATCAGACAAATCAGTGGCAATAACTGTGCCACCTGATGTTTGCGCAGTCGTGGCAGTAGCTTGGTTATTTTGCACTACCGTTGGTAATGCATGGGTGCCAAAATCCACCTCTGTTGTAAAGGTAATGGTACAACGCTCACCTGCTAATAGGTTTTGATTTCCAACTAACAAGTTGTTTTGACCAATCCCTGTAAACGGCACTGCCGATATGTTTAGCACCGTACCAGTACATGCCGATACTGCTACAGGCGTGCTAATCGTAATACTTTTTGCTGTTGGGAAAGTCACATTTAAATTATCTGTCACTTGTACATTGGTTGCCGTTACAAATGGAGCAGGGTTAGCTACAATCAATGTATAAGGAATACGGTATTTTTTAACCCCTATTTGCACAATGCCGCTCACTGACTTAGCCACACCAATCGCCTGAGCTGACAAACTCACGGAGGTAGGAGAGGTATCATCACTTGGATCGCCATTGCCATTGGCATCAGGGTTAGCATCATCTACGCTGTTATCCGTCACATTGCCACCTACGGGTGATGTGCCTGTAGCCACAGCCGAATTATTAAATGGCCCTTGTGTGACTGGGAAGAAGCGCACCGTAAATGTAATTTGTGCACTAGATGCCGTACCTGCACCTATATTAGGCAGGCTACTTGCAGCAGGCACAAGCAAGCCTAGCCCAGCACCGCTACCTGTAAAGGCACCTGAGGATGTAAGTACTGCACCATTCAATGCCCCAGTAATTGCAGGAGCTACCGCAATGGTATATTGACCCGCCGTTGGCACTGCACTTGCAGTATATGTCCCAAACTTGCCGCTGACATTTGTACCTGTTAAGTCATCCGCTACCTGCACGTTACTTAATGCCGTTTCGCCAGCGTTTCTCACGATGATTGTAAAGGGCACGTTGTAAGTACCATCGCCATTATTCACCACTGGTGCGGCTTGTTTTGCCACCCCAATACGTGGAATTGGCACAGGCGTTGGGTCATTCTCCCCCCCTTCATTGGCATTACCATCACCATCTGGGTCAGGGTCTGTACCATTATCTGAACTATCATTTACACTCGTGCTTGATAGTGCACCTGTGCCTGCCGTTGTCGCTTGGTTAGTGTAGGTTTGACCCGCAATAGGCACAAAGCGATACACAATATCTAGCGTACACGTGCCGCCAATGGCGAGTTGCGTAATGCTAGCAACTTGCGTGTTACCACTGCCATCAAATGCTCCTGTAATGCTGCCCGTTGCACAAGCTCCCACAAATGTAGGTATAGATTGGATTGTATATTGCCCAGCAGAGAGTCCCGCCGCCGTGCCGCCACTCACAAAAGTACCAAAATGGGGACTGCCACCAGCCATGACGTCACTGACCGTCACACTATCCAGCTCTTCATTGCCTAAATTTTCAACCACAAGGCGGAATGTGCCTGTGTAACTGCCATTACTATTGACAAGCAAACCTGATTGCAACGTTTTTGCAATCCCAATTGCTGGGGTAAATGTATAGGCAACTGGGGTTGGTATATTGTTATTGCTAGGGTCACCATCGCTATCACTATCTGGGTTTGCACCATTATTAGAGGTGTCATTTACATTGTTACTTGAAAACTCACCTGTACCTGTGCCTGTGGCTACATTGCTATAACCACCTATAGGGGCAGGTGCACTGGGTTTAAAGCGCATGGTAACGTTAAACTCACATGAAGCACCCACTTCTAACCTAGTAAGTGTAGCAATTTGGCTATTACCTGCCGCACCTGTATAACCACCAGTAAGGGTTGCTGTAGTACATGCGCCTTGAATGCTAGGGGCTGTTTGAATGGTGTATTCATCATTCGCCAAACTTGCCGCCGCACCGCCTGCTTTATAGGTACCAAAAGCTGGGGCAAACCCTGACATCAGGTCTGATACCGTAAGGTTAATCAAAGGCTCCGTGCCATAGTTTTGTACTTTAATACGGAATGCCGCAGTCACTGTGCCGTTGGCGTTAATGGTTTCTGCTACAGGTTTTGTTTTAGCCAAACCGATGCGTGGCGTAAAGCTGACATTCACGACTGTTGGGTCGTTTTCGCCTGTTTCGTTGCCAATCCCATTGTTATTAGTATCAGGGTTTACACCATCATCGGATAAGTCACTGGTTACAATGGTCGTTTGTGCTCCAGTACCCGTAGCATCTGCCTGATTGATATAGCCACCCCCTGGCACTGGGTGTGCTGGACGGAAACGTAGGCTGAAATTGACCGTACAGCTGGCACCGATTGCCATACTAGTGATACTTGCTACCGTTGGACTAGCATCACCTGTGTAAGCCGCATTAACCGACCCATTGGTACATGCGCCAGAGAATGCTGGCGCAGATTGCACGGTGTATTGCCCTGCAGTAAGCGTGGCACCAGCACCACCTGCAATATAAGACCCAAATTGGGGCGATGCGCCTGAAACATCGTCTGTTACACTCACACTGTTGAGTGCTTCACCACCTGTGTTTTTCACTAAAAGCTGGAAAGGAACAGTCACCGTGCCATCCGCATTAGTAGTGGAGGCTGTGTTTACGCGCTTAGCTAAAGCCAAGCGTGGGTAAGGCACTGGGGTTGGATCATTCTCACCTACTTCATTAGCGTTACCATCGCCATCAGAATCAGGGTTGCCGCCATTATCAGAGGTATCGGTCACATTTGTCTCAGTGAAGTCACTAACACCACTGGTTGCCGCTTGGTTAGTATAAGTCGTCACCGTTGTTGGCATAAAGCGGTAGGCAAACTCAATGATACAGCTTGCACCTGTTGCCATATTAGCAATCGTCGCTAGTTGCGTATTGCCACCTGCACCTGTGTAACCAGCTGTAATCAGCCCTGAGCTACACCCTCCTGAGAAAGTCGGTGCTAAATGAATAACATATTGTCCAGCAGTTAATACTGGCCCTGCAACATTTGTGCCAAATGCAGGGGATGCGCCAGCTAAAACATCGGTAACCACAACATCATGTAGCGGCTCATTACCGACATTTTTAACTACTAATCGCACTGGCACTAAAATACTGTTATCAACATCTACAAGCAAGCTTGCAATCGCTAAACTCGTTAATTGTTTTGCAATGCCCAAGCCTGATGCATAAGTTGGGCTTACTGGCGTTGGGTCATTTTCACCCACCTCATTGGCCTGATTATCATTATCTGGGTCTGGGTTAGATCCATTATCTGAAGTATCTAGCAATTGTGGATTAGTCGCAGAGGTTTGCCCAGAAAGCGCACCTGTGCCACCATTCACCGCAGCTTGATTACAATAACGCCCACCACATGAATCGACCACTGGCAATGGCGCAGTTGGGCGCATACGCACGGTAAAGTTAATATTACAAGTTGCCGCAGACGCTAAAGATGGAATGGTTGCAATGGTTGTGTCAGCACTACCCGTAAACCCTGCATTTAAACCACCACACGTACCGCTCGGTGCAGTTTGAATGGTGTAATCGCCATTAGTTAGCGTTGCCGCAGCACCACCTGATACAAAGGTACCAAATTTTGGTGCTCCGTCTTTTAAGACATCTGTCACCTCCACACTGTTTAAGGCTTCTAAACTAAAGTTTTCTACCACTAACTGGAAGGTAGTGTTAAACGTACCATCCGCATTGGTGGTTGGCCCTGCGGTTACCCGTTTGGCAATACCAATTCGCGCAAGTGGCACTTCAGCAAAGTTGTAGCCAGTTGTGCTATGGTTGAAGGGCAATATAATCCCCGTTACTTGATCATTGGTTGTTGTGGCATCACCACCTAACAAGCCTGCAGTATCTTTACCGTCGTTAAGATAAGCCTCTGTAATAGTACTCTCTGTAATGGTATAGCCTGAAGCATCACTTTCTGGCAAACCAGTAAAAACATAATTACCGCTTGCATCGGTAGAAACATAACGATCTATAGTTGCACCATCATGACTAATACCTTGGACTCTGATTAAATTGGCAATGTTCGCAATGCCTGTGTCGCCCGCAGTGAACAAACCATCATTATTAAAATCACGGAACACGCGACCCGCAATAGAAGACGAACCGACCACTACATTACCTGAGTTTGTATTGTTCAATAAATCAACGTCTTTTGATGAGGTAGCAATAGATGCCGTATTAGTCAAAGTTTGCGGGTTACTAGTGACTGCCACCACCTGCACTGGCACCGTAATATCCACAAACGCATCTGCCGCCAAATTACCTGAGAATTGCCCTAAATTACAGGTAAATGAAGTGCTCCCTGCAGTGCCTGTACATGTGCTACTTGTAATCACGGCAGGTGACCCACCTGGAATAGTTATACTTGGTGTTCCCGTCAATTCCATCCCTGCGGGTAAAGTATCCGAAACCACAGTACTCGCCGCTTCAGCTAAGCCTAGACCAAACTTATTGGTCACTCTAATGGTATAACTAAAGTTATCGCGCAAATTCACTGTGGCTGGTGTTGCCACTTTGCTGGTCACCTCTAAATCTACTTTAGTACGCACCGTGGTGCCTTCTGCTACGGCGTTATTTCCTGATGGCTCATAACCAAGAGGTGTTTCATCTGAAGACACACTGGCATTATTAGTATAAACGCCCTTAGTTACACCGCGCATGGTCACGGTAATGCTACGCGCCGTATTATTTGGAATATATCCAAGATTACAAAGCAACGTACCACCCACCGCATTGACTGCTGGCGTTGTTGGGCAAGTCCCAAAGGTATTGGTTACTGACTGAAAGCTTAAACCAGCCCCTGGCAATGTATCGGTTATTTGCACATTTTCAGCAGCAGATGGCCCCACATTGGTTACTGTAATGGTATAAACCGTATCATCCCCCACAGCTACAGGGTCAACTGACTCTGTTTTATTGAGAGTCAAATCAAGGGATGGCACTAAAATACTGGTGGGCGCAGTAGCTGTATTATTGGCAGGGTGTGCTGTTCCCACCTCAGTAGTGCTAGTAGAGGCTGTTGCACTATTGGTAATGCTCGTACCCCGTGTGGCGTTATTGGGGCGCACAACTACAATGACCGTTTGTTGCCCCGTATTGTCTATGCTTCCTAAGCTACAAACAATGCTTCTATTACCTGCCGTTGTGGTGACATTTACCCCAGGTGTAGTTGCACAAGCACCTGTAGAAGGTGTAGCCGATACAAAGGTAACATCTAAAGGCAAAGTATCCGTAACTGACACCGCATCCGCGCCACTTGGGCCATGGTTACCCACGGTAACCACATAAGTTAGATTTTGCCCTGCCGCTACGCTAACGGGAGAGGCTACTTTGGTGGTAAAAATATCCGCACGTGGATCAACGGTATTATTCACGGTGGCCGTTTCATTGCTGTGGTCAGGGTCAGGCGTACCCAATGAAATCACATTAGCTGTATTGGTACGTGGTCCACCATCGCCACCTGGACGCACTTGTATGGTCACTTTTGGGCAATTCACACCCTGTGTACACACTGGCACTGTAGGGAAATTACAAGTGAGCTGACGACCACGACCACTGGGAGAAGTATTACAAGCGGAGCCAACTACTCCATTGCTAATTACTTGCTCAATATAGCCTTCACCTGTTGGTCCAACGTTAGTAGTAATTAAAGTGTCTAGCACATCGGTCAACAGCACATTGCTAGAAGTATTAAGATACGACGGATTATCATTCACCACTTCTAAGGTGTAAGTCAGCACCTCACCTGCTACCACGGTAGCAGGGCTCACGGTTTTAAGCACCCGAATATCAGCTGAATCTACTGTCGTGCCTGATGTCACCGTATAAGTGGTGCTATCACCCGCGTTACAAGTGGCTAAATTACAGCTTAAAGCATTCACGGTTGCGCCATTTGCAAAAGTCCCACTACCTGCGGCTACTGTAGTCATGACCACAGATGGGCTAGTTGCGCCAGCTGCAAGCGGTGAACCAGCAGTAAAAGTACGCGTACAGCTAATACTGGCAGGACCAACCACTGGCAAAGGATTGGCACATGCCCAGCCATTTAACGCATAAGCCGTGACCGTTAATCCCGCTGGCAGGTTATCAACCACCTCTATATCGCCAAAATAACCTGTAGTACCTGTATTATTCACATTCACATTAAATGTAAATGGCACACCAGCCACTACCAATGGTGGCGTAGGGCCATTTTTGCCTACCCCTAAATCAACTGTAGGGTCTATCAAGCTTACCCCGCCATCGGTTGCCGTATTATTCGCACTATTGGGGTCAGGTGTAATTGAGCTAATCGTAGCCGTGTTGGTCACCGCACCAGCCGTTGCTACCGTCACAGGGATGACAATATTACCTAATGGCTGATTTAACCCAGCAACCCCGCCTGAAGGCTTAGTACAGTTAATAGTTTGTAGTGTACGTGTACATGTCCAGCCATTTTGTGAGGTTAAAAATCCTGGATCGATTGTATAGTTGTTGGGGATAATGTCATTGACTACCAAGCTAGATGGCGAGCCGCCCGTGTAACTTGGGTTTAGAATAAAATTAAAACTTGAACCTACCAATAAATTACCACCCACACTACGTGTTTTAGAAATTGCAACATCAGAACCCGCTGTCGTATTAGTGTTAACAGTGGCAGTATTATCTGCGGTGTCTGGATCTTGCGGTGTACCAAAAGGAGCACTAGGCTGCAAAGTAACACTCGCCACGTTGGCAATGTTTGAGCCGCCCGCCGCAACAATCACCCCTGTGATAGGACCGATATTCACGCTACCGCCACTCGCAATAGAGCCTGCAACATCACAAATAATGGTGCCTACGTTATTGCTACACTCAGAAGGCAAGCTCGTCAGACTAAATCCAGTTGGAATTGGATCACTTACCCGCAAATAAGTGGCCGTATCTGGACCTGCGTTATTTAATGTAAGGGTGTAACTTAAGGTAGAACCTGAAGGCTGAGCACCTGCTGGAGAGGCCGCCTTTGTAAGTGCGATATTCGCACCTTTATTGACCGTAGTTGACTCATTATCAACGTTATTTAGTACATCAAACTCAGTTTGCCCTGAAGTCGCACTGGCACCCAAGGTAATACCGCCTTGTGTCTCCGACTTTAACTGAATCGTATAGCTTGTAAGCCCATCATTTTGCGCCAAATTAGGTAGCGTACACGTTACCGTGCCAGGCCCAGAAGTGCCAATCGCCATACCAATACAACTCACACCTGCGCCCGTAACCCCTTGATAAGTCGCCCCTCCGCTTACGCTATGTGTTACCGTCACCCCTGTTGCTGTTTCAGTTGCTTCAACCGAGTTATTTTGTACGGTTAGACTGTAAGTGATCACACCACCCGCCACAGCAGGGTCTGGCGAGTCCACACTATTCACGATTAAATCAACCACGGCATATGCACTAAGTGGCGTCAATATCATCGCTAACCCCACCCACTTAATTAAACGCTTAAGTATCTGCGTTTTAATCATCGCGCATGAATCAATTAAATTATAAGGAGTAATCATCTTGAACCTTAAATATTATTTTTTTAAATCCAACAACATCAACTAGTGAAAAACATAATTCTGCTACAACAATCGCCACCCATGCTAATGCATGAATAGCCAAACAGGCTAGCGAGACATAAGCAAAAGATAAGCCAACTTTTTATTTTTATCACAAAAATGGTCTTTGTATTTTATCAGCAACGCCCACAAACACACGAGGGATGAAGCATATTAGCCACACGATAATAACAAATTCACATAAGAAAAGAGATTATCACTTATCAAGTCTTAACAAACTTAACAAGAATTAACGCGAAACTTTGATTTCACGCAACCAGAAATCCAATAAACATTAAAGACAAATTGGTGACCATTAAATAAATGTGTATCAATTTTCAACACTTATTCAGATTTCCGTCAATTTAACCAAATGCAATTAAACGTCAGAAGCTGAGCATAAAGTTAAAGCTACTGATGCCAAGCAAGAGTTAAGAGATATTTAAGATATGGAGAGAGATGATGGGGTGGCTGATGGGGCTCGAACCCACGACAACAGGAATCACAATCCTGGACTCTACCAACTGAGCTACAGCCACCATAGAGACTTAAATTTTGGCCTGCCCGACAGGAATCGAACCTGTAACCCCCAGCTTAGAAGGCTGGTGCTCTATCCGGTTGAGCTACGGGCAGATGTTTGGTTACAAGGCTTTACATAAAAAATAAAGCTTTTTCGGGCTGACTTTTACTTTTAGCCGTTGATATAAAAGCTTATATCAACGGCTAAAAAGATTTGGTCGGCGTGGAGAGATTCGAACTCCCGACATCCTGCTCCCAAAGCAGGCGCGCTACCAGGCTACGCTACACGCCGAAGAGGCAGTAATATAACTAAAACTCGCCGCGAGGTCAAATGCTATATGTTAAAATCATGCTTTATTTTGCAAATTGCATCACTTTAAAGACTCTCAAGACAAAATGACGGCACAAATTATCAATGGCAAAGCAATTGCCGAAAACTTACTTAATACGATTAAAGCGCAAGTATCACAAAGATTAGCTCACCATAAACGCGCACCTGCATTAGCGGTAATTTTAATTGGAGCTGACCCTGCATCTGCCATTTATGTGCGCAATAAGCGTTTGGCATGTGAGAAAGTGGGTATCCGCTCTATTGCTTATGATTTACCCACTTCCACAACAGAAGCGGAACTGCACACATTGATAGAACAACTCAATCATGATGACACAATAGATGGTATCTTGGTGCAATCGCCACTACCTGCACATATTCAAGATGAGCATATTATAGAGTTGATTAGCCCGAATAAAGATGTGGATGGTTTCCATCCCTACAACATTGGCAGACTCGCCGTGCGCCAACCCACCTTACGTTCTTGCACACCGTTTGGCGTAATTAAAATGCTTGAAGCAAGCAATATCAACTTAATGGGCTTAGATGCGGTGGTGATTGGCGTTTCTAACCATGTAGGTCGCCCGATGGCTTTGGAGCTTTTACTTGCGGGTTGCACAGTAACGAGTTGCCATCGCCATACCAAGGATTTAGCTCAAATGGTTGCCAATGCCGATTTAGTGGTTGCGGCGGCAGGCAAAGCTGGATTGATTAAAGGCGAGTGGATTAAACCTGGTGCAATTGTGGTTGATATTGGTATCAATCGTTTACCTGACGGTAAAATTTGTGGAGATGTAGATTTTGATGCCGCAAAAGAACGTGCCGCTTGGATTACGCCTGTGCCTGGTGGCGTGGGACCAATGACAGTTGCGACTTTAATGCAAAATACTTTGCTTTCTCTAGAAATGCGAGAAAGTGCTCTTTGATAATGCACCATTAACCCAGAGTGCGAGCATCTCAGTGTGCGTTCTTAATTTGCTTGTTTTGCATTAAATGAACAATTGGGGTTATACTCATGCGCTTAGTTTTATCGCTCATACGTTTTGAGTGTGTTTTCTAGTGGTTTTTTATTATTGCGTTAGGGTTCATTATGGTAGATGTTATTAGTAAACACTTCACCCCTTATCAGCCAAAAGCAGATGAGGAGTACATGAGTAAAAATCAGCTTGAGCATTTTCGTGCCATTTTAAATACTTGGAAAGATGAGCTAAGCGTTGAGCTAGACCGCACAGTACACACTATGCAAGATGAAGTAACCATGTTTGCAGACCCCAATGACCGTGCCAGTCAAGAGTCAGATATGACCTTGGAACTACGCAATCGTGACCGTGAGCGCAAGTTAATTAAAAAAATTGATGATACATTACGCAACATTGATAGCGGCGAATACGGCTACTGCGAAGGTTGCGGCGTTGAAATTGGTTTAAAACGCTTAGAGGCTCGCCCTACAGCTACACTTTGTATAGATTGCAAAACTTTGGATGAGTTAAGAGAGCGCCAAGTCGCTAAGTAAGCCACCCTCTTTTAGCGTTTGCACCAAGTGCCCAAAACGCAATGCTTTTAAAATCAGAAGTGGTAAGGCTTACTCAAATATCGCACCGCTTGTAGCATCGCTGCCGCATTCTCTGGTGGCGTCCACTGCGTAATGCCATGGCCTAAGTTAAATACATGCCCATGACCTTGACCGTAACTTGCCAGCACTTTAGCCACTTCTTTCTCTATTGCTTCTGGGGTTGAAAGTAAAATCGCTGGGTCTAAGTTGCCTTGCAAGGCAACTTTATTGCCCACACGCTGACGTGCACTGCCAATATCTACCGCCCAATCTAACCCAAGCGCGTCTGCGCCAATTTCCGCTTGCGCTTCTAGCCATAATGCACCACCTTTCGTAAATACGATGCTAGGCACTTTGCGACCATCGTTATTTTTAATTAAACCAGCTACAATTTTTTGCATATAGCTAAGCGAAAATTCAATATAAGCACTATGTGAAAGCGCACCGCCCCATGAATCAAATATCATCACGGCTTGTGCGCCTGCTGCAATTTGTGCATTCAAGTATTGAATCACGGTTTGTGCGGTAGTTTCTAAAATGTGGTGGAGCAAATCAGGACGCGCATACGCCATTTTTTTAGTGGTTAAAAAATCTGTACCGCCTTTACCTTCCACCATGTAAGTCGCAAGCGTCCACGGGCTACCGCTAAAACCAATGAGCGGCACACGACCATTTAACGCTTTACGAATACTACTCACTGCATCAAACACATATTGCAACTTGCTCATGTCAGGGATTGCTAACTTTTGAATATCGGCCTCTAGCTGCAAAGTGCGCTCAAATTTTGGACCTTCGCCCTCTTCAAAATACAAACCCAAACCCATCGCATCAGGTACGGTAAGAATATCCGAGAATAAAATGGAAGCATCAAGCAAGGGATAGCGGTCTAGCGGTTGAAGTGTTACATCTGTGGCAAATTGCGCATTTTTACAAAGTTGTAAAAAACTACCTGCAGTTTTGCGAGTTTCACGATACTCTGGTAAATAGCGCCCTGCTTGACGCATCATCCACACAGGCGTGTAGTCTGTTGGTTGGCGCATTAAAGCACGTAAAAAAGTATCGTTTTGTAAGTTTACCATTGTCATTTACCAGCAATATTTTAGTATTTTAAGTGTGCATTATAACATGCGCTTACACCTCGCTATTTCTGCTTACCAATCCAATGTTTGTGGAATTTGCGTGTTGTTCACTTGATGTCGATAGCTTGAACTCGCTTCATATACCACCCTTCTGGCTCTATTCAGTGCACCAATCGGGCGATGCGCTTCTAATGCATTCCAAGGCGAAAAGGCTAAATCTTCACAAAACTGTTGCTGTGTTGGCGTATCAAATTTTTGCTTCAAAATCGTGATTTTTGCCACTGGCAAAAATGGTGAGTCGTCTTCTTTCCATAACACTGTCGCGTCTTCGATTGGCATTTTTTTATGCGTATCTTGCACCTGCACCATCAACTGCATACAGGCGTCACCTACAGCCAACTCTTTAGCTAAAGTATTTTTTAAAAAATTGGAATCATCCGATTGCTCAGAGGCCTGACTCTTCGGCATTTCACATGCCTGCATCATAAATTTAATATTGTTAGGTCCTAATTTGTAGGCAGTATTACTAAAATACTGTGTCCATAGCGGGCTTTTAGGAGGTGGCGCGTAGGCGGTAACTAGTTGCCACAATTCTCTTAAACGCCATTTAAAAGGGTTGTAGCCCTGTATAAAGTATGTTGGATCACCTTTGGTCGCCACAAATTGATTATAGTCATCTACGCTCGTGACAAAAAACGCAGGGCTATTGTGTGCGATAAATTCTTGAGTCGTTCCACCATTTAAATTTTGACCCGCATTGAGTATTTTAATCGCCATGCCCCGCGCATCTTTAGCGCGGTCATCTGCATTTGCCATATTAGAACCGCTATTTGAAAAGCGTATCCATGACTTATAACGGGTATCCGCTTTTGCAAATACACCATACTGCAATGGTGCATCAATGTCTCGATTCACATCCACATAAGCTCTTACGCAAGCATGACCCTTCGCATGCACACCACGTGCAGCGTAAGTGGTTTTCAAACCTTCCACGATATTTTTTGCTTTTTCTGCGGCTATTTGGATTTGCGCCGCCTCACCCGCAGGAATCACTTCTTTCGTTGTTACAACAGCATGGGTTTGCAAATGATAAGCAACAAGTGCCGTCAACAAGAGCAGAATAACAAGCAAAGCAAAACCTATTTTTTTAATGCGTTTCATCTGAGTTTAGCGCCTTAAATTCATGATTGGCTTTTCGATAAACAAATACATCAGTGTAGCAACAACAAAGCTGAGAATACTGCTCACAATAAATCCATATAACAACACTTCACCCATCGTCCAATGATATTGTTCTGGCATTGTTATGGTTAAATTCACCATGACAGGTATGACGAGAATCATCACGACTAAATGAATCAGGTAGAGGGAATAAGAGAGGCTCGCTATCGGATACCAAAAAGGGTGAGAAAAGAACTTTCTAAAAACATTAGCGAGCCAACTTTGTTGCAATAGCATCGCAATAATAAGTAAGCCCACACCTACGGAAAACAAGGTGTGATTAAAGATATAGTACAAATTATGCATCGTTTGATAAGCATCATAAGCAGGTGAGAATGCTGGAAAAACCATAAAAAATACGATTAAACTCACACCCAAGAACGTTAAAAAAACACCTAAACGGGAGTTTGCTACTAGCGTGAGTTTCTCTTTGTGAAAATGCATCGTATAAGCGACCAAACAACCTACCACAAGGCCGCCAAAGCGCGTGTGTAGATTATCGTAGAGTACCGTAATGAAATGATGGTAAAAAGCATCGCTCGTATAAATTGCACTACTTGGTGTTGTACGTATGATGTCATCTGTAAAAACAATGCCCGTATTGACAGCCATTGATATAAAAAACATCCAAATCAACACCAAACCTGGTCTTTTGCTCCATTTGAGAATCGCAATCAGAATTAAAGGGTAGATGAAGTAAAACTGCTCTTCCACTGCCAAGCTCCAAGTCCAGCCTGCAGCTTGTTGTTCATAATGGATAAAGTTACTCACATACAGATAATTCGCCCAAATCATATCGCTATTGTTAGCCGATAATAGCCAATAAATCGTGAGCATAAAATAATAGGCGGGCGTTAAGCGCAAATAACGACGTATGTAAAAATTTTTAAGGTTTAAATGTCCTTCTTTGGAATACTGGCGTAACAAAATACCCGAAATCAAAAAGCCACTCATGACAAAAAACACATCTACACCTTTATCACCATTCCAAGCCCATGTCCAAGCCCAGCCCAATTTTTCAAGAATGCTCGCAACAGACTCGTTGGGGTTAGAAAGGTCATAAACCAAAAAAGTGTGGTAAACCAAAACTAGCAAAATAGATAAAGCACGGATACCGTCTATAGGCGCAAAGTTTGTAGCGCGCCTTTGATATATAGACTGAAAGTTTTCTTTAAAAAAAAATGCTTGATGAAGTGCACTTTTGGACATAGCTACATCTTGAGTCATCATTTTTCCTTTATTTTTTCACTCGCTGTAATTATTTAAAGTGTTTTTAAATATTCAATAAGTGCCCAGCGCTCATTTTCAGTTAAAGCTGGCACATTGCCATAACCAGCACCATATTCATGCCCCCCGTTACTATTGCCTGGTAGCGTTGTATCAAATAAGAAACTCTCTCGGACTTGTACCATTTCGAATCCCACGTGTTTAGAATCAAACTCCATTGAGCCTAGATAAAACTGCTTCACCCGATTTTTTGCTGGTAATAGTAATTGATATAAATTAGGCACCGAGCCATTGTGTAGAAAAGGCGCACTAGTCCAAACGCCATTTAATGGGCGCGCCTTATAGGCAAGCAAAGCTCTTTGCGAAACCTCCTGACCACTTTCAATGATTTTCCCATCTACATATTTCGGCGGATGAATTTCATCCCCATGACCGAACCGTTGCGCATCACGCTGAGCTAAATAGGCTTGTAAAGGATTATTTTTAATAATCCCCACCATGAAGTTATTGGCAATATCAATGGCGGGGGCTATTTTTGGTAATGGCTCACCTACCACATAATAACGTGGCTTGCCTTCAAGCTTGCCTGATTTTCCTTTGTAAAAAATTGCATTACTTGCCATTAAAGAGTCTGTTTTGATTTCGCCTAATGTACTCATCCGCACTTGAATCATGCGTTTCGGATCTGTCCGACTGATATCAAGATGACAGCTTATGCAATGCCGCTCGTACAAGGTGCGACCTTGCTTGGCCAACGCTTTATTGATACTAGGCAATTGTGCTGGCCATTGTGGAGAATGTAACCTTCCTACTACTTTCTCAAGCCTTCTTAACTCTTGTGTTTGAATTGAAGACTTATAACCCCCATCAATAAAGCCAAGCCAATGTGTTGTATTTGTTTCAATATCCCCAAAAACACCAATAACTTCGCCAATATTGCGTGCAAAAGCACCTATATTTGAATTAGACTGTGAACCATTCCACTCTACATAATCATGCTGTGGCGTATCCCAAAGATAAGGGTAGCTCGTCGGCGCGTTGGGTGGGTTCGTATTGCTTTTTTCTCCCGTTGCCACTAATGCGCGATTTAATATTGCACCAAACGCATCTAACCTACCATATCCATAAGGCACTTCCGTATGATTCTCAATGCTGTAAGCTTGCCTTTTTTGATATTCGTTTGTGAGCGCGAGTTTTAATTGCGCTTTTTTCTTTTCACTGGCTTTCTCCCCCAATAGGTGTCGTTGAAATCGTGTGAATTTATCCGTATCTTCTAACGTTACTTTGAGAGACAAGGTGAGCTCAGACAAGAATTTTTGCAAATCGAACAAAGTTTGCCCCCCATCTATAATCATGACATGCTTTTTATAAGTAATTTGTTGAGTATGACATGCGGCACAAGTTGGTCCGAGATAATCTCGATTGCGAGCAAAACCAATCGGCAAACCATCTGGATTCTTTTGACTTTTTTGCGTCGGAATTAATCCAAAACGTAACAAATTATTATCGCTACGAAATAACTGATTGTTGTCAGCTTGTTCCAGATGTAGAAAATAATCGTAGGGAAGCAAACGAGAGCCTTGATCAGTAAAATAAAAATATTGACGATCTTTTTCAGTCCAATTTTGCTGAAGATAAACGTGATCTTTAGCTTCAGCAACTGCAAATAATGCGTGTGTTGCCAGCCAAAATAACACTAAAAACAATAAGTGCGTCATACTACTCTTCTTCATCATAAGCTCCTTTTATTGCACAGAGTCTCTAGAAAGCAAAGTGTTAAGTAAATTATCTTGAAAATTCAGGTTCCCCGTTAAGCTTTCATGCGACTCACATAAAAAGAATGATTGCTCTATGGGCAAATGAATGAACTTATGACGCTTAACGCTTGGGTCTAAAGCATTTCTGCCGAGCAATGAAGCCTTAGTCACAGAGCCGTCACCTGGCTCTAAAAGTAATGCATCATAATCAACCCCAACTACTGGCTGCGTCACTTCGCTTGGTGTCATTCTAATAATAGAGTCTCCGTTTACCTCTTCTACCAAAATTCTGGCTGATGTTAAGGTGCACCCACCGCCAAAGACAATCAGCTTTGGCTCTTTTGTAGGAGTTTCAATACTTAACGACCATACAAAACGTCTTGCGCGTTCTAGATTTTTTTCAAAGTATTTTTCAAAGGTGATGAGGTATTGCTCACCCTCAGTTTTGTTTTTATATTTATCTAAGATTCGTTGCCTGACTTTAGGATTAAAGATAGACCATTCAAAACGCCGCCAAATTTCTACATCAAATAAATCTCGATCAAGTGGCGTACCATCGCTAGTCACTATCCAGTCAATAAGCGAGTGTGGGAATAATTGATACAAGCTAGGCATACTTGCCAACGTTTCTGTGCCAATTTCATTAACGCCTATATCAAGTCCGCCGATAAAAAGATTAAGCGTTCTCACGGAACCCAAATTCGGCGTGCCCAGCAAAATGACGCGGCGAACACGCTCTGCACCGTACATATTACATTTTTCAACAAATTGATTATCGTTGATAACATCCTGCTTACCATAACGAATATAGTAACGTGCAATTAAACCACCCATGCTGTGGGCAACAATATCAACTTTAAGCTTAGGATCATTGTAGTCTTTTCTGACTTGCTCTATGAAGTCCGCCAACTGACCCGCACTAATCACATTATCTTGGCGCCAATCATACAAAAAAACATAATAATTTTTTTGTTTTGGATTTACTTTCGCGCCTACCTTAGAAAGTTTATATCCGCCTATTTTGGATAAAGTATGAATGATTTCCCCATAAAAATCCTTACCCGCTGCACCGTCAAAAATATCATAGGGCAACGCACTGCTAACCTTTGGCTCTAACGTTTCTGGGTTAATTTCAAAAGCCGTATCTGAATAATCATGTGTGAATAAACGACTAATTGCCCCTGGCCAAACATCATCTTTTGTTTGTGTATCTTTCAGCCTACTACCTAATACTCCGTGGATAAAAATAACGGGGGGTTGATCCGTAACCATCATAGACTCCATATATAGGCGGTGCAAATCAGGCTTAAATACTTTACTGTTTGCAAAAATACCCGCAATAAAAACAATAATCAATAATAATAAAACAAACAAATATTGATTGAAAAAAGTTTTTTTTAAGGCTTTATAAGATAATTTAAGCATACAAGTCAGCTATGAAATGAAGAAAAAAACGCAGTTACTGAGTATTAGTCAGACCAGTTTAAAAAAGCTTACAAAATAAGTTACTCATTACTGTCCAATGATAGTACCTGATTTTTTTATAGGCTATCTAATAAATTTACAGCAACGCCAACCCTGAACTAAACACTTACTTATTTAATATTTTTTCTAGTAACTCTAGATTTAAAGTATTCACTTTCACTTGCCACATCGCTGGATTCACTGGAAAGTCTTCAAAAACACCCGTACGTTGATAACCTCGCCTTTCATAAAAGGCGATTAACTCGTATCGTAGTGCAATAACATGCATCGCCAGTTTATTGGCTTTTAAATGATTTTTTGCATACGCTTCAGCATAAGTGAGTAGTTGCTTACCCACCCCATTACCCTGCAAATTTGGATTCACCGCAAACATCCCAATATGGGTGACTGCCACTAAGCTTTCTAAACAAATAGTACCCACAATGGTTTGGTTTTGTAGGCACAATAAAATGATTTGATGTGGCGAAATAATGATACTTTTGACTTGTTTTGGAGTCGTTCGCAAGCCATCTAGCAAGTCGGCTTCAGTCGTCCAACCTTGTCGGCTTGTTTCCCCACGATAGGCCGCATTGACTAAGTCTGAAATTTGCGCGGCATCTGCAATGTTGGCAAGACGAAAGGACAGCACTTGAGGTGCGCTCATGAGCGAGGTTGATTGACTAGCTTTTGCACAACTAAGCTCCCCACCATATCACCTTGTACGTTCACAGTAGTACGTAAAGTATCTAGCAATCTATCAATAGGTAGCAAAATTGCAATGGCCTCAGCTGGCAAACCTACCGATTGCAACACCATCACCATAGTGACCATCCCTGCACTAGGAATACCTGGTGCACCCATCGCTGCAATCATTGCGGTAAAGAAAACAATTAACTGCTGCGCCATACTGAGCTCAATACCCACTAAATTGGCAATAAATAAAGCGGCGGCGGCTTCATATAAAGCCGTACCGTCCATATTGATGGTAGCTCCTAGCGGAATTACAAAACCTGAGATTTCTGGTTTCACGTTTAATTGCTGTGTGGTACAGCGTAAAGTCACTGGCAAGGTTGCTGAGCTGGAGCTCGTTGCAAAGGCAGTCACTAAGGCTTCACGTGCGCCACGCCAAAACCAAAGCGGGGTTTTACCTGTCACAAGATAGAGTATCAGTGGCAATATCACCACGCCGTGCAATAATAATGTGCCTATCACCACCGCCACAAATTTAGCCAGCGTACTCAGCATGGTAGCATCTTGCATGGCAATAAGTTTAATGAGCAATGCCATAATGCCCAGCGGTGCAAGCCACATCACCCAGCCTACTATTTTCATAGTGAGGTCTAAGCCTTCTTCTAGCAACGATAATAACACTTTATATCGCGAGCCACCCACCACCAAAGCAATTCCTAACATTAAAGCAAACATCACAACCGCTAACACATTACCTTGCGAAAGTGCTGTAAATGGGTTCACAAACAAACCATGTAAAAATTGAGCAAAGAACTCAGGCAGAGGTAGTTGCTTAGCTTCAAAGTTTTGCATAGCGTGTTCAAACATGGCAAGGTGCAACCCTGCTCCTACTTTAAAATAATTGCCTGCAAGTAATGCTAGTGTAATGGCAATACCCATGCTCGTGACAAAAAACAGTAGCGTCGTGACCCATACGCGGTGTATTTGTTGATGATGCCGTAAATTGGCAATACCCACTGTAATAGAGCAAAAAACGAGTGGGATTAAAATCATTTTAAGCAAATCAATGAATAAAGTACCCACCAATCCAGAGATATACAAACCAACTTTTACCGTGTGATGCTCTGCCCCTAATGCGTGAAAATACAAACCAAGTGCAATACCAATCATGGCGGCTAGCAATATTTGAATGTTGAGGCTAGGTATTTTCATTTTAAAAGCAGTTAGCTAGGCTTACTTTCTTGTTTTATTTCTGATGTTTTTTCAAACACTGCTGCAAAAAAACCATCGGTATGATGCAAATGGGGTAACAACTTCAGATAAGTACCCGTATCAAGCTTAATTTGTTGTTGCGCTAAAACTTCTGCGGCGTTAAGCAATTTAAAGTCTGGGTGGGTTGCTAAAAACTGCTCAGCAATTTGCTCGTTTTCATCACTCAACAAACTACAGGTTGCATAAATTAAACGACCGCCAGCTTTCGTCAACTTAGCGGCACGCGCTAAAATGTTGGCTTGCTTCACGTTAAGTTCAGCCACATCATCAGGTGATTGTCGCCATTTTAAATCAGGGTTACGACGAAGCGTACCCAAACCGCTACAGGGCGCATCCACTAACACCCGATCAAACTTGCCGTTTAGACGCTTGAGTTTTTGGTCGGTTTCGCTCGCAATCACTTGGGCGTGTAAATTGCTTAAGCCCGAGCGTTTTAAACGTTGCCCCAAATTATGTAAGCGTTTTTCTGAAACATCAAACGCATACAGTCGGCCTGTATTGCGCATCAATGCGCCGATTGCTAAACTTTTGCCACCCGCACCTGCACAAAAATCCGCCACCATCATGCCACGTTTAGGTGCCACTAAGTAACTCAATAGTTGGCTACCTTCGTCTTGCACTTCAATTTTTCCTTCGGTAAATAACACATGGCGACCAATATTCATGCGGTGCGGCATACGAATCCCTATGGGCGAGTAGGGTGTTTCCGTAATAGTGGTTTCGTTTGAAGTATTCTCCGCCAGCATTTTTTTCAACACATCTTCACGTGTGCCTTTAATGGTGTTCACACGCAAGTCTAAAGTAGCTTGCTCATGCATACTACGAGCTATAGCAAGTGCTTCCTCCTCACCATACTGCGCCACTAATTTATCCCAAAGCCAATCACGCACATCGGCTTGCACTGCTAAAGGCAAACTTTCAGTAGATTTAGCTTTAATGAGGTGTGCCCATTCTGTTTGCTGCTCATTTAATACAGGCTCTAACTCACGAATGCTCATACCTTGCACGCGAAGTAGCCACGCTAAAATTAACTTACGCGCATCGTCAGGGTCATTTTCATCATTCGCGGTAACCGTGCTTAAAAAGCGCAAACGGCGCAATACGCCATACACGCTTTCTGCCACAAAGGCGCGTTCTTTGGTGCCTAAATCACGATTATTACGAAAAAACTCGCTTAATTTAGCATCGGCTGGCCCGTTAAATGTCAGTAAGTTGGAGAGTACAACAGCAGCTTGCCGAATGAGATTAGGGGTCATATGGGTTCTCTTGTGTAAATTTCACGCGCTTGGTGCTACGTAAGGGTTAAGGCGATGGTATCGTGTTAAGCTCTGTGACTAATAGCTCGTAAACTTTACCATCTTTTTCTGTTTCGCGTATTTTAACAGGTACATACTGATAATCTAAGGCTAACCACAAATCTGTTTTTTTATCTTCTATCGTGGCACGTTGCAAATGAATGGTATTGACCTTGCCCATTTTTGTATCTATCAGCTCTTCACCCTCAAAACTATATTCATAAACGGCGAGTTTTTTGCCATTGGTGATGTTAATTTGCATGGTTTGCAAAGGGGCTACAAACATAAATTGATACATAAAGCTTAATAAATCTTGCGTGCCTTCTTCAAGCCTTACCTGCTTGCTACTGCCGGCTTTATTAAGCGCAAGGATTTGATTAGTCCAATCAAAATCTGCGCTAAAGGTTTTGTTTTGATTATTGTTAAATTGATATACATAATGTTGTGGTTGCAAGCCTGTTGTTGTAACCGCACCTTGGCTGGTTTGCAATAAATCTCCAATAAATAATGCGGCTAACCCTTTGGCTTGTATCAGGCTTTTAATCTGATATTGGGTATTTTTCTGACTGAGTTCAAATACTATTTTAGCTTTACCCGCCGCACTACTATTCACTCTCGCATCAAACTCTGTGCGCACATCAAACATTGTTTCAATCCGCTGATATGGATGTAGGTTAATTTCAATATCTGTGCTTTCTGCCACTACTTCTTCTGGCTCGCGCGTACTATTTTCATCTATTGGCGGATTATCGGCATCAAGTGATGGGGCTTGGTTGGGTAATATCGCTGGGGGTAATGCTTCATTTTCCTGTGTTTGCGTGACTTCAGGGGGGGGAAGCACGCTCGGTTGGCGCGGCTTTAAGGTGGGTTTGCGCACTCTTTTTTCAGCGGGTTTTTCTACCACTGGCTTTGCAGCTGGCGGCGGCTTAACCACCAAACGCGCTTCTAATGTCTGATGTGGTTCAGACTCAAATAAATGAAGCTGCACGCTCCCCAGTAACACCCAATGCACCAATAACGAGAAACCTAGCGCAAGTGTTAACCTTTGGACACGCGTTTGACGCAACCAGGATGTCAGACGCGCCACACTTTATTCCACTTGCAATGAAGTAAGTGTCTGCACTAATTTTTGCCCATGCTCATCTGTTAGCATGATTTTCACTGGTAAATAATGGTGCTCAAGCGATAGCCAAAGTTCTTTCACGTCACTTTGCGAGGCAGCTTGGGCTGTGCTGACGGGTGGCGTTAAATGAATGGTCTTATAAGGCTGACCTAAAAGACTGAGTACTTCAGGTTCTGCCTGAATGACGTAGGTATATTGATTGATTTTTTTACCCGTAGTAAGCGGCATATTGAATGTGCCTGTAAGCGCATTTGCCATAAACATAAATTGGTAAGCATAGCTGGCTAAATCTTGTGTGCTGGGTAATAAAGGCAAAGTTTTTGTTTTACCTTTAGCTTGCGTGTTGAGCGTTTGATTACCCCAATCAAACGCTGCCTGTATCGTTTTTTTAGGGTTATCGCCTTGGCGTAGCTCAAACTGAAGCGGTTTAAGTCCTTCAGCCGTTACTTCACCTGCGCTATTTAATTTGCGCTCACCAAATAAAGCATAGATACCAAGCCCTTTAGTGATGGATTCAATGCGATAAGTAGCTCCCTCTTGAATAAAGCTTTCTTTCACGGTGGCAAATGGCTTATCGTCGCGCGCCACCTCATATTCAAGTTGTATTTTTTTAGGCTGCGCGTTAACCACATGTGTACTTAACAAAAGCAAGCCTATCACCCAAGACGTAAATTTCAGCATCGTGTTCTTTCGCATTTTAAAAGCACTCAACGCTTGAGCTGTCAATTGGTTACACCACAACCGTTGGTGCCTCACCTGCATTTTGCGCACGAATATGCCCAATTTCATACACGGTTTCACCCGCAGCTTCTAGCAAGGCTTTGGCTTGTGCCACATGAGCAATATCCAACACAATTGCCATGCCAATGCCGCAATTAAAGGTTTTGTACATTTCGCTTGGCACGATATTGCCCTGCGCTTGTAGCCATTGAAATAATGGCGGCAACGCCCAACTAGACGCTTTAATTTCAGCGGTTAATCCCTCTGGCAACACGCGCGGAATATTCTCAGTAATGCCGCCACCTGTAATGTGCGCCATGCCTTTCACTGGCAAGACTTCAATCAGTTTTAGCACAGATTTCACATAAAGCTTAGTCGGTGCCATCACCACATCTTTAAATGTGCGCCCATGAAAATCAGACTCAAAATCAATGCCAGATTTTTCAATCAACTTGCGAATCAACGAATAGCCATTGGAGTGTGCGCCACTTGAAGCCAAGCCAATGACCACATCGCCTGCGGTAATCGAGGTGCCATCAATAATTTTAGACTTATCCACACAACCCACTGCAAAGCCTGCTAAGTCATACTCACCTGCGGGATACATACCTGGCATTTCAGCCGTTTCACCGCCTACTAAAGCGCAACCAGATTGCTCGCAACCTTCTGCAATCCCTTTAATCACTTGTGCTGCCACGCCAACTTCAAGTTTGCCGCAAGCAAAATAGTCTAAGAAAAATAGCGGCTCTGCACCTTGCACGAGAATATCATTCACACTCATAGCCACTAAATCAATGCCCACGGTATCGTGTTTGTTGAGCTCAAAAGCAAGTTTGAGTTTAGTACCCACACCATCAGTGCCAGACACTAAAATCGGTTCTTTAAATTTTTGCGGCACAGCAAACAGTGAGCCAAAACCACCAATCCCACCCAGCACCTCAGGGCGCATCGTGCGTTTAGCAAAAGGCTTAATTTGTTCAACTAAAGCATCCCCAGCTTCAATATCTACCCCTGCATCACGGTAGCTAATAGATGTTTGATTAGATTGATTGGTGCTCAAGAGGGTTCTCACTTTCTACAAAATGTGTGTTGTAACGTTATAATGGCATTTTAACCGAAATGCTCCATTAACCGAAATTTAGGCGGCGAAAAATGACAACACAAACATCGCATTACCGTTGGTGGATTGCTGGTTTACTTGTTTGCGGGCTGGTTTATCTACTCAGCCCAATGCTTACACCATTTTTAATAGCCGCCATTTTGGCCTACATCACCAACCCTCTGGTGAATATAATTGATGCGTTTCAGTTTAAAGGCATCAATGGTAAATTCAGCTTTAGCCCAAGCCGTACTGCGGCCACCTTGCTTGTGATGCTACTGCTACTTGCTGTGCTAATCGCATTTTTGCTCATTGTGATTCCACTGATGCACAAAGAATTTCTCCTACTTGCGCAAAAGCTCCCAGCTTATTTCAATACTGCTAAATCAGCCTTAACACCTTGGTTATTCAAGAACTTTGGCGTGACAATTGATATTGACCTTGCACAAATTCAGCAAATTTTGACAGAAAACTGGAAAACCGCAGGTAACTTTGCTAAACAAATTGCCATCAGCATTAGTAGCCAAGGCTTAGCGATACTTGCTTGGCTTGCCAATATGATATTGATTCCACTCGTACTATTTTATCTATTGGTAGATTGGAACACCATCATTACCAAGCTGAATCAATATATTCCTAAAAAATGGATGGGTAAAACACAAGAAGTCGCCTCTGAAATTGATGCCGTATTGGCTGAGTTTTTACGCGGTCAACTCACCGTAATGCTACTGATGAGCATTTTTTACGCTGTTGGCTTATGGTTAGCAGGGTTGGAGTTAGCAATTCCTATTGGTATCTTGTCAGGGTTACTCGGCTTTGTGCCTTATTTGGGCATAGGCTTAGGGCTGGTACTCGCCATCCTCTCTGGCTTTTTACAGTTTGGCACACTGCATGATTTAATCCCCGTGCTCATTGTATTTGGTATTGGTCAAGTAGTTGAAAGCATGGCTCTCACGCCTTGGCTGGTAGGTGAGCGCATTGGTTTACACCCAATTATCGTAATTTTTGCCTTAATGGCAGGTGGACAACTCTTTGGCTTTGCGGGCATATTGTTGGCACTGCCAGTATCCGCCGCCATTGCCGTGGGCTTTAAGCACGCAAAAAAAAGCTACCTAGCAAGCCAATTTTACAACCATCAAGCCCCTCCAGAGTCATAACCCTTGAAACAACTCCTTTTAGATATACAACCGCCTGCCCCCGCCACCTTAGAAAACTTTATTGTTGGCAAAAATGCAGAGGCCATACATAGCCTAAAGCAAGCACTTGCAGGGGCAACTGACGCGCGTTTTATTTACCTTTGGGGCGCAAAAGGCAGTGGCAAAAGCCATTTACTATCTGCCTGCAAGGCAGCAAATATGCGGGTTGCAGACGATGTGCATTTACTAAATAATGAAGCGCAAATCGCACTGTTTAATACCTACAACCAAACTAAAGAAAACGGCGGCACGCTCATTACCGCTGGGTTACACGCGCCGACACAAATGGGACTGCGTGACGACCTAGCCACTCGTCTAGCATGGGGCCTAGTGTATCAACTACAACCACTAAGCGATGAAGAAAAAGCCCAAGCACTCAAAACCCATGCGCTTGAGCGCGGCATGAAGCTGCCAGATGAAGTAGTGGATTACTGCCTACGCTACTTGCGCCGCGATTTACCTACACTGATGGCGGTGTTAGATGCATTGGATGAGTGGTCGCTCACTGAGAAAAAGCCAGTGACTGTACCAATGCTGAAGAAATTGTTGCAGTTGGATTTAAATATTTAACATCCTGTAAAATCCTAACTTTGATAGATAACCACTATCCACGAGGTCAAAATGTTACGCATTACCGAAATCAAACTCCCCATTGAGCAAGCAGATACGCTCAAGCACCAAGACGAGCAAATTAAAGCCGCGTTACTTAAGCACTTAGAAATTCCAGCCTCTGATTTAATTAGTTTTAGCATTTTCAAACGTGGGGTGGATGCGCGTAAATCATATGCAATTTTGTATGTGTATAGCTTAAATGTGGAAGTTAAAAACGAGGCGAAATTGCTGGCTAAGTTTAAAAAAGATTCACGCATAAAACCAGCACCAGACACCGAATACAAATTTGTAACTAGCAATACCAACTCAAACCAACTACGCCCAGTGGTAGTGGGCTTTGGGCCTGCGGGCATTTTTGCGGCACTGATTTTAGCGCAATCAGGCTTTAAGCCAATTGTGTTAGAGCGTGGTAAAGCCGTGCGTGAGCGCACACAAGACACTTGGGGTTTGTGGCGTAAAAATACATTAAACCCTGAGTCAAATGTGCAGTTTGGTGAAGGCGGCGCGGGTACTTTTTCAGACGGCAAACTTTATAGCCAAATTAAAGACCCCAAACATTATGGGCGCAAAGTGATTCAAGAGTTTGTGAAAGCAGGCGCACCCGAAGAAATATTATATGTGAGTCACCCGCATATTGGCACATTTCGCTTAGTGGGCATGGTGGAAGAGATGCGCAAAACCATTATTGCATTGGGCGGGGAAATTCACTTTGAAAGCCGTGTAGAAGATATTGAAATTACAAACAATGCCGTGCAAGGCGTGGTGTTGCAAACGGGTGAACGCATTGCTACCAACCATTTGGTGCTAGCTGTAGGACACAGTGCGCGTGATACTTTTGAAATGGTGCATCGCAAAGGCATTTATGTTGAAGCCAAGCCATTCTCCATCGGCTTTCGCATTGAGCATCCGCAATCGTTGATTGATAAAGCACGTTATGGCAAAAGTTATAGCGAAGATTTGCTCAGCAAAGTGGGCGCAGCCGATTATAAATTGGTGCATCACGCCAGCAATGGCCGCAGCGTGTATAGCTTTTGCATGTGCCCAGGCGGCACGGTGGTAGCGGCAGCCTCAGAACCAAATTGCGTGGTGACTAACGGCATGAGCCAATACAGCCGCAATGAGCGCAACGCCAATGCGGGCATTGTCGTGGGCATTACGCCAGAGGTGGACTTTCCTAACCACCCACTCGCAGGCATGGAATTACAACGCCAACTAGAAAGCAACGCGTTTGTAATGGGTGGCAGCAACTACAACGCGCCTGCGCAGTTAATTGGTGATTTTTTAGCTAACAAAGCTTCAACCCAATTGGGCGAAGTGGTTCCTTCTTATAAACCCGATGTGCAGCTCACCAATTTAGCGGATGCCCTGCCTGAGTTTGCCATTACCGCCATGCGCGAGGCGATTCCTGAGTTTGCCAAACAAATTAAAGGCTTTGATTTGTATGATGGTTTGCTCACAGGCGTTGAAACGCGGACTTCATCGCCCATTCGCATTAAACGTGATGATGCAACGCTTGAAAGCATCAACACCAAAGGCTTGTACCCATGTGGCGAGGGTGCGGGCTATGCAGGTGGTATATTATCAGCAGGGGTAGATGGCATTAAAGTGGCTGAGGCGGTGGCGTTGAGCTTGACTGCTAGAGCATAACTACACCACCACTACGCTTGTAAATTGCTTAAACCCAACCTATTCTATAAAATTGCACATTGAGTTGTTTGTTTGCGCATTGAACGCAAAAAGTTTTTTCATATTTCTCTTTTTTCATCTCTTAAGGATTTCTCATGTCAAAAATTATTTTTAAAGCTGGCGAGGCTACTGTTTATTCAGAAGGTAAAGATGTTACCGCCGCAATGCCTGAAATTTTAATCGGCGCGGTGGATGGCCCTGTTGGTCAAGCCTTTGCAAACTTGATGGCACAAAGCAAAGGGCACACTGCCATGTTTGCCGTGCGTGATATTAACCAACTCGTGCGCCCAGTATGCATGACAGTGCCTAAAGTCACCTTAAAAGGCAGCACCGATGTTGGCTTGTTTGGTGGTGTGGTGCAAGCGGCAACGGCTGATGCGATTTTAGATTGCGTGATTGAAGGGATTATTCCTAAAGACCAAGTGAATGAATTATGTATTATCAGCTTGGTGTGGATTGATCCAGGTTGTATCGCTTTAGAAAAAGAGGGCACTTTAGACAAAGCAGATATGTACAAAAATAACTACGATGCCACTAAATTGGCGATTAAACGCGCATTGAATGACGAGCCTAGCATTGATGAATTGATTGCTAACCGTCATAAAATCAAACACTGTATGTGGGAAGACAGCTGGGATCAAAAGTAATTATCCCTGACCCCACTATTAGCCATAAGAACACCATGACAAACACGATACGCTTTACCAAAATGCAAGGCGCAGGCAATGACTTTATGGTAATTGATGCCATCAATCAGCCTATTGCCTTGTCTGCCACGAAAATCAAATGGTTAGCGCATCGTCAGTTTGGCGTGGGGTTTGATCAGCTATTGCTCGTAGAAACTTCAACCATTGCTGATTTTAAATACCGTATTTTTAATGCCGATGGTAGCGAAGTTGCCCAATGTGGCAATGGCGCACGTTGCTTTGTGCGCTTTGTGGTTGAGCAAAATCTAACCCAAAAACGTGAGATTAGCGTTGAAACTGCCAGCGGCATTATCACCCCAAAACTTGAAGACAATGGCTTAGTTACCGTCAACATGGGTGCACCTGTTTTTGCACCCCATCAAATTCCATTTATCGCAGATACGCTTGCAAGCACTTATACTTTGTCGGTAGAGAATCACCTGCATACAATTAGCGCACTTTCTATGGGTAATCCTCATGCAGTGCTAGTCGTAGAGGCAGTTGAAACTGCCCCTGTTGTTGCACTGGGTAGTAAAATTGAAGTGCATCCAAATTTTCCTGAGCGCGTGAATGTAGGCTTTATGCAAATTATTGATGCACATCATATTAAGCTAAGAGTATTTGAGCGTGGTAGCGGTGAAACCTTAGCTTGTGGCACAGGGGCATGTGCGGCCGTGGTGGCAGGCATTCAGCGTGGTCTTTTGCAATCTCCCGTGCGCGTTGAAGCGCGTGGTGGTGAACTCCACATTGCATGGCAAGGTGGTAACAACCCTGTGATGATGACAGGGCCAGCAGTGACAGTATTCACAGGTACAATTCATTTGAGTCAAACCAATAAAGACACAACACCATGACCAATACGCACACACAAGATTTAGAGATTTCAACCGAGCAAATCAAAGCATTTTTGCGCAAATATCCGCATTTTTTTGAAGAAAACGCCTATTTACTGGCGGATATTTCATTACCAAGCCCACATGGCAATGGTGTGATTTCTTTGGCAGAACGCCAGCAGCTAGCCCAGCGCGATAAAATTAGCACCTTAGAAAATCTAATTGCCGACATGATAGAAAATGCTGAGCAAAACAGTGCCACCAGTGAAAAAATTCACCAACTCAGCATCGGCTTGCTTAATCAAAATAATTTTCGCATTATGCAATTAGTGCTCAATGAAGCCCTACAGCTTAACTTTGGAGTTACGCAATCACTCATTCGCTTTTGGGTGAAACCCAGTAATAATGCGCTTGCCAGCGATGCTGCATTTACCCCTATGAGCGAGCCCTTTAACGCATGGATTAACACGCTCACCGCCCCTTATTGCGGTGAAAAACCTGCCACTATAGACGCATCACTATTTGCTGATTCAATTCAATCTTTTGCTTGTATCCCGCTAGGCAAAAAAGGTGAGCCGCACGTTGGCGTGCTAATATTAGGCGCAACTGACCCGCAACGCTTTCAAGCCAATATGGGTACAATCTACCTAGAAAAAATCGGTGAGCTTGTGAGTACCGCGCTCTATCACCACTTATTTACCCTACAACTTTAGCTTTTACGCCTTGTTCAGCTTAATACTGTGCAACATCTTCATGAATATCTGCAACATTTAAGCTTTGAGCGAGGGTTAAGCCCACTCACCTGCAAAAGTTATACGCGTGATTTAACGCAGCTTGATAAACTCGCAAACAAACTCCCCCTTGCCGAAATTAAAACCACGCACGTGCGCCGCTTTATTGCTACCTTGCATAGTCAGGGCTTAAGTAGCAAAAGCATTGCACGGTCACTTTCTGCTTGGCGCGGGTTTTATGACTATTTAATACAACATCAAGGCTACACGCACAACCCCGTGCTTGGCTTGCGTGCGCCAAAGGCAGATAAAAAACTACCCCAAGCGCTCTCGGTAGATCAAGCCGTTAAATTTGTAGAAATTTCAGAAGATGACCAACTTGCTCAGCGCGACCACGCCATGTTTGAGCTATTTTACTCATCAGGCTTGCGTTTAAGTGAATTGGTAAATTTAGAAATCAATGATCTAGATTTTAGCGATGGTACCGTCACAGTCACAGGTAAAGGTAACAAAACACGCATTGTGCCATTGGGCAACCAGGCGGCAAAAGCTATACAAATATGGTTAAGCCAACGTGTTCAACTCCCCATCAGTAGCCAAAACCCTCAAGCCTTATTTATAACGCAGCAAGGCAAAAAAATTAGCACCCGCGCTGTGCAATACCGCTTTAAAACTTGGGCCATAAAACAGGGCATCAATACTGACATGCACCCGCACTTGCTACGCCATAGCTTTGCGACCCACGTACTACAATCAAGCGGAGATTTACGCGCCGTGCAAGAAATGCTAGGCCATGCCAACATTAGCACCACACAAGTTTACACCCACTTAGACTTTCAACATTTAGCTAAAATTTACGACGCTGCACACCCACGCGCTAAAAAGAAATAAATCACTTAAACCAACTGCGCCGCTCAGCCACCAAACAATTAATTGGGGACACGCTAATTAACTCCCTCTCCTCCTGCGGGAGAAGGCTGGTGAGAAGGGTAAGTACTTAACATTAAAAAACTGTAGCGTTTACTTTGGCTTACTTTAGCGCAGGCTGAATCAGTTTTAAAATCGCCGCATCATCAGGCTCAACCGCACTTTTAAAGCTATGCACGGTTTTTCCATCGGCAGCAATCACATATTTATGAAAATTCCATTGCGGCTCAATGCCGCTTGCTTGAATCAGTTGCTTATAAAACGGATTAGCATTTTCACCCTTCACCGCGCCTTTTGACACCATGGGAAACTTCACGCCATAAGTGAGCTTACAAAAGCTGCCGATTTCAGCATTTGAAGCCAACTCTTGTTTAAAATCGTTAGATGGAAAGCCAATGACCAGCAACCCTTTATCTTTATAGCGACTGTACAAACCTTCAAGCTTTTCAAATTGCGGCGTAAAGCCACATTTGCTGGCGGTGTTCACCACTAAAATCGGCTTACCGCGATAATCACACAAATTCACATTTTTCCCCTGCAAGGTTTTGAATTGGTGATTTAACAACGCAGGGCAATCATCTGCAAATACACTTATACTGGCGACCATCAACAACGCTCCTATCCAATAACGCATAAAAATCTCCTTAAAATAGTAGTGTTTTTTTGAACAAACTGTAAAACGCCTCACTAATACGCCACCATTACCTCATTACGGCGCAAAAATGGCAACGTCCACGGCGGGTTATAGCGCGCCAGCTCTGGCGTGCCAGTGGGCGCAATGTTTTTGCTTTTAAGCCAAACTAACAACTCATCTGTTTTTTTAGCTGTTTTCTCTTCACCCGCCAAACCAGAAAAACGTATCACCGCCATTCGGCTTGCAGGCAGCTCACGCAAAGTCACAGCGGGGTTATTGGGCGTGGGCAAGGTACTTAAGGTATATTG
>JABFSF010000148.1 GCA_013140755.1 Methylotenera sp.
AAAACTGTGTTTGAAGATGTTTGGTATGCCTTACCAGCGCATGGTTTGAGTAGTCAGCGTATTCGAGCCTGGGAAAGTGTCATCACCCTACGTGGCTATGCAGCGAAGGAAATAGAAGTTTTGCGTGCAGCAAGTCAAGTGGGGTCGTCATTACAAGCAGAATTAGAATTTCATGTGACTACGACGCCTTTTGAAGCACTAACTAGCTTGGGTGACGATTTGCACTTTGTGATGATTACTTCAAATGTGAAGGTCTATCGAGTTGCCAGCGAGATTGAAGAGAAAATTTTGGTGAAACCAAGTACGCATAAAAAATGCGACCGTTGCTGGCATTACCGTGCGGATGTAGGTTCTGATGCTGAACATTCGCACATTTGTGGTCGTTGTGTTAGCAACTTGTTTGGCAAGGGTGAGGCACGCAAGTATGCTTAAGTATTTTGGTCTCAGTGCCATCGTAGTTGCGCTAGATTTATACAGCAAGCATTTAATTCAAAGCGCATTTGCATACAGTGAAATGCTCACGCTCACCCATTTTTTTGATTTAGTGCATTATCGTAATCTGGGGGCTGCATTTGGTTTTTTAAATGATGCGGGTGGTTGGCAAAAGTGGTTTTTTACAGCTATTTCAATGGTTGCAGTGATAGTGATGGCTTACTTAATCCGCAAGCATCAAGACGAGAAACTTTTTTGCTGGGGGCTTGCCTTAGTGTTGGGTGGCGCGCTGGGTAATTTGTATGATCGCATTACGCTGGGCTATGTGGTAGATTTTTTAAATTTTCACATTGGCGACTATTATTGGCCAGCGTTTAACGTGGCTGACAGTGCGATAGTGGGCGGCGTGGGTTTGCTGTTGTTAGATAGTTTTAAAAAACCGAATAAATAAACCGCAAAAAGGGGAGGGCGATGCCAGATTGGAAAAAACTGATTGAAGGTAAAATCGCTCTAGCCAAACGTGGTGCAAAACCTAGTGCGCCCAACCCAAACGTGCGCGTGCCAGCGGGTCAAAAGCAAGTCAATAACTTTCCTATTTTAGATTTAGGCATTAAGCCTGCGATTAGCACCGCCGAATGGCAACTGCGTGTGTATGGCTTGGTAGAAAATGAAATCAAGCTGGATTGGGCGCAATTTCAAGCGCTGCCGCAACTCGCCGATATTTCAGATTTTCACTGTGTTACCCGCTGGAGCCAGCTTGATATGGTTTGGCAAGGTGTGCGCGTGCGCGATGTGCTGGCATTGGCTAACCCGCATAATACTGCACACTTTGCGACTATGCACAGCTACGATGGGTACAGCACTAATTTGCCGATTGATGCGTTGTTAGATGATGATGTGATTCTCGCGCACAGTGTGTTTAGCGAAGCTTTGCCACGCGAGCATGGCGGCCCAGTGCGTATGATTGTGCCCAAACGCTACGCGTGGAAAGGTGCAAAGTGGATTAAAGCTATTGAGTTGCACGAGCATGATAAACGCGGTTTTTGGGAGGTGCGTGGCTACCATAATGATGCGGATCCGTGGTTAGAGCAACGCTTTAGTGATGACGAATAATCTACAAACCTTCAAAAAGTGGTTTAAGCCACAGCGTTCATAGAAAACACCGATAAAACCTAAGGATTAGACACCATTTTTCCTCACCGAATAGAGGGTAGAGATTATTTGGTAACTGCTTGTTTTTTCTCTATGTTCTCTGTGGTTAGGTTTTAAAAGGGTAAAAATGATTGATTTAAGCTTCACATTTTTGGGCGAATGCTGGCTATGGCAGGCGGAGAATCAAGTCAGCTGGCACTTTGTGACTTTACCTCAAGATAAATCTGAAGAAATCAAATTTTTTAGTGAAAATCTACGCGGTAAAAGGCGTGGCTGGGGTGCTGTGCGCGTGCGGGTAACCGTTGGAACAACAAGCTGGGAAACTTCAATGTTCCCATACACTAAAACTAAGGCTTATATTTTGCCGATTAAAGCCGAAGTGCGTAAAAAAGAACACATTTTTGCAGGCAATATGGTGCAGGTGAAATTAGCAATTAACATGTAATGCGCTTTACTAAAGCTGCTTGATAGGTAATGAAATAATGTGGCACTAAATTCGCCTAAAATTAAACATTTTTTAAGCTGAGTTAGTGTTGTTCTTTAGGCAAAAATTTACTCACCAACGTCAACACTGCGACACAAATTGCACCAACCAACAAGCCAAGTACACCATCAAACAACATGGGTAATGCAAATGAAACTTCTTTCATAGATTCTGCAATATGGTGTAATGCTGGAATGCCATGCCCAATAATGCTACCACCGACTAAAAACATTGCCGCCGTACCTGCAATGCTTAAAAAGCGCATTAAATAAGGCGTGGCGTTAAGTAGCCAGTTGCCTACTTTGCGTATGGTTTGTGTGAATAAACTTTTGCCTTTGCGCAACATCATGTAAAGACCTAAGTCATCTAGCTTCACAATGCCCGCCACCAAGCCATACACGCCCACGGTCATTACCAGCGCAATGAGTGAAACAACCGTGACTTGTTTGGTAAAGGTAGCTGTTGCCACCGTGCCAAGTGCAATGACGATGATTTCAGCCGATAGAATAAAGTCGGTACGAATTGCTCCTTTGATTTTGTCTTTTTCCAGCGCGACTAAATCTACATTCGGATCAGCAATCGCTTGTTTGATGTCGCCATCATGTTTTTCTTCTTCTTTTGTGCCATGTAAAAGTTTGTGAGCGATTTTTTCAAAACCTTCAAAACATAAATATGCGCCGCCTAGCATCAATAATGGCGTAATTAACCAAGGAATAAAATAACTAATGGCTAGTGCGGCGGGTACTAAAATGAGCTTGTTAATGAAAGAGCCTTTAGCTACTGCCCACACCACGGGTAATTCGCGCGAGGCATCTACGCCAGCTACTTGTTGCGCGTTAAGTGCTAGATCATCGCCTAGTACGCCTGCGGTTTTTTTTGCGGCGACTTTGGTCATGACAGAGACATCATCTAGCATGGTGGCGATGTCATCTAAAAGTGCGAGTAAGCTACCTGCGGCCATGTTTTTTCCTGTTGATTTTGATATAAAAATAGGCAGATATTCTAACCTAAAAACACGCAATTGCAGGCGAGTTATTCAATACGCGAATGTATTAAAGCGTGTTGGAGGCGATACACTAGGGCATCGTCTCTGCCTTGGGCATTCATCTTGTAAATTTCTTCCTACCAGTACCAGCGTTCTGTAGAGGGTCGATAAATCTAACCTAACGCTTAGTGTTGTTATGGCTTCATTTGACTTTTACTTAATTTGCGCTGCAAAGTGCGTCTGTGCATATTTAAGCGGCGTGCTGTTTCTGAGATGTTGCCTTCACATTCAGCGAGCACTCGTTGCAAATGCTCCCACTCTAGGCGGTCTATCGTCAGCGGGTTATTGGCGAGTTCTACCTCATCATTGCCCGCTTGCTTACCAAAAGCGGCGACAATCTCATCGGCATCTACTGGCTTAGCTAAATAGTGTGTTGCACCCAATTTAATAGCCTCCACTGCCGTGGCAATACTGGCAAAGCCAGTTAGCACCACAATACGTGTGCCTGCTTCAAGACCTGCAAGTTGGCGTACTAGCACTAGCCCAGAATTGCCGCTCATTTTTAAATCTACTACAGCAAATTCTGGAGGGTCAATTTTAGCTACTTCAAAGCCTGCCTCTGCGCTATTAGCTGTGGTGACGCTAAAACCACGTTTTTTCATGGCAGGGGCTAATACACTTAAAAAAGCTTCGTCGTCATCGACTAAAAGTAAGCTGGGTTGTTCATCTTGCATTTAATGGACTTTCAGGTTTTTTAAAGGTAAATGCACGGTAGTGAGTACGCCACCATCCTCATGGTTGCTCAAGTCTAGCGTGCCTTCATAACGTGCTAGAATGTTTTGCGTTAAATACACGCCTAAGCCTAAGCCTTGTTTTTCGTCAGCTTTTTTTGAGCTAAAAAATGGCGTACCAAGCTGCTGCTGCACTTCATGGCTTAAACCTTGGCCAAAATCCAGAATTTGAACAGTTAAGTTTTTTTCGTCCCAATTTGCCTCAAACAGTACGCGCTCTGGCGATTCATCTGCGGCGTTATCTAGCAAATTTTGTAAAGCTTGCGTGAGCATCACATCCGCAAAAATAGGCGGATTAAAACTATTTTCTGTAATATGTACCACTAACTCTGTGGCTGGGCGCGTGTCACGCCAGCGTTGAATGGCTTCCGTTAAAAAGTCACGTAAAGCAAGACCTTGCCCAGCGTCAGCGCGGGTTTTGCCCGCATTTTCGGCAATGCTGGAGATAATTTCTTTGCAACGCGTAATTTGCTTACGCATGATGTTGAGTTGCGCAAGTGCTTCAGGTTGGTGAGCTAAGTCTTGCGAGAGTTCTTTGTTAATTACTGCCATGGTGGCTAATGGCGTGCCAAGTTCATGTGCGGCACTGGTAGCAAGTGTGCCAAGTGCTAACATACGTTCACTCATCAGTGCTTTTTCGCGAATGCTGGCAAGCATGTTGTCGTAATCGCGCAAGCTTTGCCCAATGCGTGTAATAAAAAACGCAATAATTCCTGCGCTCACTACAAAGCCTAACCACATGCCTACTAAATGAATATCGAGTGATTTACCTGCAATGGCATGCATGTGCAGGTGAGAAAGTGGCACATAATAAAACACCAGTACAGAATAACAAGTCACCGCAGTCGCCGTGAGCAACCAAGCAAAACCACGCTTTAATGCCACAGCCGCTACCGTGAGTGGCAATAAATACATCCATACCAGCGGGTTGCTATAACCCCCAGTAAAATAAAATAACACGGTTAGTGCCGTTAAATCACCTAAAAGCTGAAGCAATAATTCTTTTTCGCTGACATAGCTAAATTTATTTAAACGTAGCAAGGTAATTAGATTAAGCAACAACATCCCTCCAACTGTAAAAGCAAGCGGCAGTTTAGGTAAAGGAATGTTGAGGTAAAACAATGCCATCGTTGCTGACAGCATAAACAATATCATCACACTACGTAGTAAGAATAAACGCTTTAAATTGCGTCGCACAGGGCTTTCTAGCCCGTACACACTACTTATCTGAAAGGTATTTTGATCAATTGCCATCACGCCATTATATAGCGGATTGCACGCGTTAAAAATGCGACAGTTTGTCGCGCGTAAAAGTAATGATTGAATACTATTACAAGACAACTTGCTTAAGTTAAGTTCACTTAAACTCAATATTAAAATGTATATGCTTTAATGAAAAGTATTGAAAATCAACAAGGTGCGACAATCTGTCACATTCCGCAAAAAGTTTAACTCAACTACAATGGTATGTATTAACTAAACATATAAAAAATGGGGGGTATGATGAGGCATCAATCATTGAACAAAATCGCTTTGGCGGTGTTTTTGGTGTGCAATAGTGGCTTGTTGATGGCTGAAGAGGCGGCTGGTAATCATTCTGCATCAAGTGCTTTGACAGAAGAGACAGTGACTGAGTTAACGACTTTACAGATTAGAGCTGTTAAAGAAAATGTAGGTTATGCGGTGAAACAGGCTGCAACTGCTACAAAAACTGATACCCCTATTATTGAAACGCCATTTTCAATTCAAGTGATACCTGAAGAAGTAATGCAAGACCAGCAGGCATATCGTCTTGAAGATGTGGTTAAAAATGTCAGTGGCATGATGTCACTACCTTCACCTTATTCTGCTGCTTATGAAACACTACAATCTCGTGGATTTGCCTCTGAGCCATTCCGAGATGGGCAACGCATTATGTTTCTTACAGTGCCTTTGGCAAATGCTGAGCGGGTTGAGGTTCTCAAAGGTTCGGCAGCGATACAATATGGCCGTGTAGAACCAGGTGGCATGGTTAATGTTGTCACCAAAAAACCTTTGTCCACAACGCATTATTCTATTCAACAGCAAATTGGTTCGTTCAATACTTATCGAACGACGGCTGATTTGACTGGGCCAATTAATGAAGATAAAACGTTGATGTATCGCGTCAACGCGGAATATCTAGATAAGGACTTATTTGTTGATCATGCTTTTGATCAAAGAACCTTTATCGCCCCATCTTTTACTTGGCAACCAAGCGTAGGCACTAGCCTTACTTTTGCCTACGAATATAGAAACGAAAAAGAGCAGGCAGCTACTGGTGTGCCTGCCATTGGAAAACGTCCAGCTTCAATACCGACGAGTCGGTTTTTTGGAGAACCTAATCTGCAAAATCACTTTAAAGCGGAAGTATTTAACTTAACTGGGGAGCATGAATTTAATGCGCATTGGACTGTAAAAGCTGGCATTGGCAGTTATCGCGGTAATTATCAATATGCCAATGTAGTGAATGCTGGTCTTGCGGCAGATAATGTCACCTTAAGCCGATGGGGCTTGGGTAGCAATTACGACCATCGTAATACCGAAGATGCGTATATTGATGTCACAGGCAAATTTGATACTGCAGGAATTAAGCATACTCTGTTGGTTGGTACTGATTATCACCGTTTTCGCAATTACGCAAACTGGTCTGATTGGACATTACCTGATATTAATATAAATAATCCTGTGTATGGCTTAGTTTCAAAAGCTACGCTTAAATCTAGCCCAGTCACCGCATGGTGGAGTCGTACTGATCAATGGCAGGGCTTCTATTTTCAAGATCAACTGAATTTCAGTGATAAGTTGTACTTGTTGCTAGGTGGGCGATACGATACTACAGATATGTCCAATGGTTTTGCTGGAACTTCTATGGCTGATGCAAACGCCGCAACACAAACGAAGCGAGAGCATGAGTTCAGTCCCAAGGTTGGATTGACCTACAAACCATACGAATGGCTGGCACTATATGGTAGCTATACAGAAGCCTTTGGTGGTTGGGCTAGTACAGGGGTGACATTCTCGGGAGAAATGCTTGACCCAGAATCATCTAAACAATATGAAGTTGGCAGCAAAGGCGAATTTTTTGATGGTAAATTGAGTGCAAGTGTTGCTTTGTATGAACTTACCAAGAAAAATTTAGCCATTAGTGATTTAGCTCATCTTGGTTTTTCACTATCCAATGGGGAAGTGACAAGCAAAGGCATTGAGTTTGATGTGTCTGGCAAAATCACCTCAAATTTAAGCTTGATTGGCAATGTTGCATTTAGCGATGTGACCATTACTAAAGACACCAATGGTACCCAAGGCAATCGCAAGGCTAATACGCCGCATACTATGGCTGGCTTATGGCTTAAATATGATTTTCTTGGCGACTATCTTGATGGACTAAGTATTGGTGGCGGCATTTATGCGGCAAGTTCCGCACATGGTGATGATGCTGATACATTCAAGTTACCTGGTTATGCACGATTAGATGCGTATGCTGCATATAAATTAAAAGTTGGTACGCACAATGTGACAGCACAATTAAATATCAATAATCTGTTGGATAAAACTTATTATCCTTCAGCACAAGGCCGTGCACAGGTATTTGCAGCAGAACCGCTCAATGCAATAGGATCAGTCAAGCTTGAGTTTTAGTCATTTTAATTTTAGTTGTTACAAATCATGAATAATACTCGTCTAAATCACCTAAAAAAAAGACGGGCGTTGTGGCTAAATATTCACCTATGGTTAGGGTTGTCGATGGGCTTATTGCTCTCAGTAGTGGCACTTACTGGGAGCATTTCTGTTTTTTATCAAGAGCTTGACCAATGGCTTAACCCAGGCGTGCTTTCTGTTGAACTAGACCATCGCGGTGTTCAAGCCTACCGTCCACTTCAAGAGATCCTTGACGCAGCTAATAAGGTAGCACAGCAAGATTATCGGCATACATTAAGTATTCAAGCCCCGCGTGTGAGCGACTCCACTTATGGTATTGGCTACGTAAAGCCCGAGAATAAGGTTACCAACACACCTGAAACTTGGGTGAGTATCCGTGTAAACCCTTACACTGCACAGGTGACGGGGATTCGCACTTTTCCGCTAGGTGCAGGCCTTCCCCCTGGGCTGGTTGATTTTATCGCCGTATTGCATTATCGCCTGTTATTAGATGATTTTTGGGGTGGTTCAATCGTTGGCTTCTTAGGAATTTTCGGTCTATTTTCTACACTCACGGGTATGATACTTTGGTGGCCACTCACAGGTAAATGGCGGCAAGCATTTACTTTCAAAAAAACAAGTAATCAAAAGCGCATCAATATAGATGTGCATAAGCTTGTAGGTATGTACTTTTGCGTGGTGCTAGGCGCGGTGTTGCTATCTGGCATCTACATGAATTTTAACGATAAATTTGTGGGCTTGGTGCAAGTTATTTCACCACAAACTAATCAAATGCCAATTGTGAAAGTAGGTGACTTACACAGCAACATCGGCTTGGCTAAAGCCGCGCAAATTGTAGAAAGTGCGCATCCTGAAGGGGAGTTTAAATGGATGGTAGATGATGCAAGTAATGGTAAGTATTTGTTCTCGCGTCATGGTGTTGCTAGCACCAGCCACTTTTGGGCAGAGCGCATTGTGACGGTAGAAGCACAAACAGGGCGCATTGTGCATGTGCGCGATGCTACAAATAGAAAAACTGCAGGTGAGACTTTTTTAGATTGGCAGTGGCCACTCCATTCTGGCAAAGCCTTTGGATGGGCAGGGCGTATTTTAGTGTTTATAAGTGGGTTAATTGTGCCGATACTGTTTGTTACTGGGGTAATTCGTTGGCTACAAAAGCGTAAAATTCAGCGAAAAAGCTCAAGAAACATAGCGCATAAATGATGGAAGAAAACATTTTTAGTATTCGTCTGTAAGCCAATATTGATAAGGCTTACCGAACATTACATTATTTATTTAGTACACAAATCACTGTGTCAGTGGCACGAATCGCTTGTTGTGATGTCAGACTAATCTATTAGTATCAGTAAGCAAACACTTTATGAAGTATTGGCTCATCCTCTCTGTTTTATTTGTTGCATTGCCAGCACAGGCTGAAGAGGCTGTTACGCTTGAACCTATGAAAATCACAGGTGAGCAAGATGATGTTTCTGCACGACGCGATGCCACAACGCAAAAGGTGATTGTTGAGCGCAAAGAGATTGAAAGTCTAGGTGTAATGACCATAGGCGAGGTGCTGGGCAAGTTGCCAGGTGTTGAAATTAAAGGCAGTGGGCAACGTGCGCGCGGCATGTCGCGTGATTCAGTGCAGATTTTAATGGATGGCGAACGGCAAGTGGGTGGAGCAGGTGGTGCTTTAAATCGCTTGCCTGCCGAGCAGTTAGAGCGTGTGGAAATTTTGCGCGGTTCATCGGCTGAGTTTGGCGGGGCTTCAGTTTTAACGGTAAATTTAATATTGAAAAAGGCCTTGTCTAAACGTTCAACCGATTTTAAATTAGGGCTAGGTTTGCGTGGTGATGAACCCAATGCACAATTTTCATGGACAGAAAATGGCGGCACTGAAAATAATGGTTCAGGCAACTTTGCTTGGAGTTTGCCAATATCGCTTAATTTCAACAATTCCGCTATAGATTCAAGCGTATCGCGCCGCTACAGCACGGCGGGGCTGAATACTTTTTGGCAACAAGAGCAAACCAATGGCAACTCAAGAATGGGGCATTATGCTTTTTCGCCGCGCTTTACTTGGAAAGATGGTAAAGACAGCATCACAGTTTCCCCCATGTTTTTTTATGGGCCAAGCACGCAAAAAAGTCAAACGGATATATCTGCATTTACCGACCCAGTAGCAGGGGCAGATTTGCATAAAATTGGTGAGCGAGATTCGCGCGAGACTGGCACGCATCGCATGGTTCGTATTCGCGTTGAGAGCGAAAAGCATGTGAGTGATGCGAAGCTCACGGGGCGAGTCTCCTTTAATAATGGGCAGAGTGATTCAGGCATCACGCGCGATAAACTTGATGCCACCAATGTGCTCACCACTTTTAATGAAAGCACGCACACGCGCAACAAGGAGTTCAACACCGCCGCACGCATTGATAAAGCATTTGACACGCATTTTCTTTCTGCTGGGGCTGAATTTGTAAAAATTCGCCGTGAAGATGCACAATTTTTTGCGGGTGGCTTTACCGACACGCGTAATCACCGTGCTTCATCGCGTGATGGCATCTTATGGCTGCAAGATGATTGGTCGCCTGTGGATGCTTTTACGCTCACCACAGGTTTACGCTTAGAAAACATGACGATTGCCGCTGAAGATGTTTCACAGCAACGGGCAGGTTTGTTGCCAAGTATTGCTGTGCGATGGCAGCCCAGGGAGCAATGGGTGCTGCGTACTTCACTTGGTGCTGGTATGAAAATGCCAAAACTAGATGAAATTAGTAATGCAACCACGCGCAGTGTGGCCGAAAATAATCCTGCTGAAGCCGATAAGCGTGGCAATGCCAATTTGCGACCTGAGCGAAATATCAATTTTGAAGCCGCTATTGAGCATTATCTATTGCACAAAGCGGGTGTTTTGAGTGCAAATATTTATATGCGCTCTACCAGCGATTTTATTGAGCACCGCGTGCAGCAAGAAGGTGTGCGTTGGGTAGATAGACCTTTTAATGAGGGCGATGCATTACATTATGGCATAGAGTTAGATGGCAAAGTACGTACGGACAACTTTGGTTGGCAAGGTGCCACCTTAAAATCCCACCTCACCTTGCCTCACGGGCGGGTGGATGACCAACGTTTAGGGATTACGCGCATGGCACGCGATACGCCGCGCTATGTGTTGAGCATGGGCTTAGACCAAAGTCTGCCAAAGTTAAAATCGAGCTATGGCGTTTCAGTGCAAATTTCAGGACGTAGTGAAACGGATATTCCTAATGAGCAAAGTGCATTTAGTAAAACGCGCACTCCTTTAGATGCATATTGGCTATATAAATTATCGCCAACCTATCATTTGCGTATTGCTGGACAAAATTTGCTAGCTTCTGATACGCGTAGCCACAATAGATTTATGGCAGGCAATCAAGATTGGCAACTCAATAGTTTTGATGATGGAAAGCGCAGTGTGAGGGTGACGTTAGAAGGGCGTTGGTAAAGAAAATAAATGATAAAAACACTTTATTTGAGCTAAGTTAAAGATTTAAAAATGAAGAAATACTGAGCTGTTATGGTATATTCTCGAGGTTTTTATTAACTGGTGTGGGTAGGAAAACTTAAGTGGAAAAGTTGAGTGCATGAACGAGAACGTATCAGAAAGTCGCGCCAGTAAAGTAGCAGGTTTGCTGTTTGTGGTGGCTATTCACTTTGGTTTGGTTTATGCGGCAATGAGTTATAAGCTCATTCCGCCACCGCAAGAAGCCGTGACTCTGATGGTGAATTTAATCAATCCACCTAAAAAAGAAGAGCCTCCTCCACCAGAGCCACCTAAACCATTGCCTAAGAAGGTAGAGTTAGTAAAAGAAAAGCCAATAGTTCAGCCAAAGCCACAACCTGCGCCAGTGTTGGTTGCACAGGCTCCAATCACTTCTGCTGCAGAACCTGTTGCGCCACCTCCTCCTGTGGAGCCTATCAAAGAGCCATCTCCACCATCGGAGCCAGTGGTTGAAGTCCCACCAAAACCAGCAGGTCCTGTACATCTCTCTGAGTTGTCATTAGGTTGCCCTGAGCGCACTGAGCCAAATTACCCGCCAGCCTCACGAAGAACAGGTGAGCAAGGGCAAGTTAAATTACGGGTGGAGTTAGATGAAGAGGGGCATATCAACAATGTTAAAGTGGTCACAAGCTCTGGCCATATGAGGTTGGATAATGCAGGAATCAATGCAGTAAAAAGTTGGCGTTGCAACCCAGCAACACGTGATGGTAAAGCGGTTCGTGCTGTAGCATTGCAAACATTCGATTTTATTTTAGAGGGAAATTAATATGACACAAGAAGTTGCACAAGCAGCAGTAGCCGCACAGCAGTTGGGGGTTGCAAATTTTATTGCAAATGTGGATACGGTCGGTAAAGTAGTGTTGGTCTTTTTGCTGATTCTTTCAATCGCAACTTGGTATCTTATTATCACTAAAAGTTTGGCTAATTGGCTAGAAGCAAAGCGTGCCAATGCTTTTTTGGCTAAATTTAGAAATATAGACTCACTTGAGCAGATCAATAGCCTTGTTAAACAAGGCAAGCCTGATAACGCTTTTGCTAATTTAGCGACTGAAGGTTTAGGTGCGTTGCGTAACGTAGGCAGCTTTGGGGGCGCAAAAATTGCTGCTGCGGGTGGCTTATCAGAATTTATGACTCGTGCGATTCGTAATGGGATTGATCAAGAATCTGCGCGATGTGAAAATGGCTTAACCATTTTAGCTTCAGCAGGTTCTGCTTCACCCTATATTGGCTTATTTGGTACAGTTTGGGCGATTTACCATGCGTTGGTGAACATTGGCTTGAGCGGTCAAGGTACGCTTGATAAGGTGGCAGGCCCAGTGGGTGAGGCTTTGATTATGACAGCGATTGGCTTGGCGGTGGCGATTCCCGCTGTCTTTGCTTATAACGCTTTTAATCGTCGCAACCGTATGTGGCTTGCTAAGTTAGATGCTTTTGCGCATGATTTATTTGTGCGTTTGACAGTGGGGAGTGCATCATGAGTTTTGGTGGTTTTAACTCCCATCAACCTCAAGCAAAGGCGGAAATCAATGTTGTGCCGCTCGTGGATGTGATGTTGGTATTGTTGGTCATTTTTATTATCACCGCACCTTTGCTCACCCATTCAGTAAAAATTGATTTACCTAAAGCTTCAAGCAACCCTAATATCACAAAGCCAGATCACGTGGAGCTTGCAATTCGAGAGGATGGTAGCTTGTATTGGAACGGCGAGTTGGTGCCTAAGGCATCACTCTCAGCACGTTTTGAAGTTGAAGCTAAAAAAGAGCCACAACCCGAGTTGCATCTTAAGGCTGATGGCACCTCAAAATATGAAAATGTGGCACAGGTGATGTCTATCGCAGCAAAAACGGGCTTAACGAAAATTGGTTTTGTGACAGACCCCACGGGTGAGTAAGCACTAAGCTCCTTCAATTTTTCACAACATCATAATGAAGAGATTATTAAAAGTATTGATATTTCTGGTTAGCATCAGTGGGATGTGTGTCTCCTATGCAAAAGATGATGTTGCAACGCTAAAACCACAATCGCTTTGCCCTGTTATGCATACACTTAATCGCCAACAGAACCCTGTCTATTTTTTACAGCATCAGTTTGATAGTGGCTTGCAAGAGCTTGCTATTGCGACACTTGATGCAGATAAAAACCTTAGCTTTAAACGCGTGACTTATCACCAGCTTAAAGAGCCCGTGTGTCATTACCCAGCTTTGCTTATTGCTGAGGGGCTTGGCTGGGGTTGGCACATTGCTTGGACAGACACTCAAAATTTATACTACACCCGTATGGATGGTGAGGCATGGATTGCACCCCCAATTAAAACATTGGCGGAAAAGGTAAATCCAAAAGAGGGGCTTGTTTTGTTGCAAGCAGATAAAAAAATGTGGTTGATTTGGCAAGAGCAGCACCATGCGGAAAGTAAAGTATTTGCGGTATATTCAAACGATGAAGGCCGCTTTTGGAAGGATGCTAAGCTACTTACCCAAAGTCAAAATTCATTAAGCGAGTTTGAGATTAGCATTAAGCAAACCATACCCTATTTAGTTTGGAAGGGTGAGTCTGAAGGAGTATCTTTAGCTACTTGGTAGGTCTAATTGCGAATTAAAAAGCTTTAGGCACACCAAATTTTAGTGTTATGCGCTAAATCCATCCAAATAGCCCAAGCACTTGCCGCACTTAACAATAAGCCCGCAAGGCGCATTCCATAAGGTTCTATCGCATTGGTTTTAAGTTTTAACCACAGCCAAGGTGCTAAAAACAAAGAGGCACTAGAGCCTAAGGCAAATGCTCCCATGCTAACAGCACCATCCAATGGGTTGCCGTTAAATGAGGCAATCACTAATGCCGAATAGAGCAAGCCACAGGGCATGAGTGCCCACAACATGCCAATGTAAAAATACCCGCCTTGCTTTAAGCTAAGTTTTTTTACATGCTTCCAAACAGATATACCTGCGTTATCTACCCAAATAGGTTGGCGTGCGTAAATGACTAATAACATGCCCCAAAAAAATATCAGCACATGAAAAAATGTCCACAATGGGTGCAGGACAGCACTATAAGTTGAAGCCCAAGCGATACTTTGAATTGCAAACGTAGCGACTGCACCTAAAATAGCATAGCCACATAATCTGCCTAAGTGGTAAAAGTAAATAGCGTAATGGTTGCGTTGTGAGCTCGTTAAAGCCGTACAAGCCGCACCACACATGGCAACGCAATGGGGGCCGCCTGCAAGGCCCATCATCAGTGCGGCATAGGTAAGAGCCGTTTGCATGGCTATTCTTTATTAACCCCTGTAGCAGCGTGATTTCGTGCTTTTATTGCAGGCTCAAGAGCATTTTTTTGCGCTACGGATAGTGAGATTGCATTTGACTGGCCTGAGTTTTCTTCATGTGCTAACACTGGGTCTTGACCATTTATCGCAATATAGACAGTAGTTAAACTCGCCATCACCACAATTGCAGGGCCGCCAAACACCAACCAAGCATAGCCAGATTGCCACCACTTTTGTTTTTGATTAACTGTCTCAGTTTTTGTCATGATGTTTGCCTTGTTTAAATGTTAGCGGGACATAAAGAAAATAGATTTTTCAGAAATTTCTTCGTGTGAACTATGCGCTTTGATTTCAAATTTTATAGGGTGTGAGCCACTTTTAATGGTGCCGTCTTCAATTTGCAAGCTCACTGCCACCATGCGCGATTGCGCTGGATCTACCGTAAACGATTTTTCAGAGGCGATTGATAAGCCCGCTAAACCTTCAACTTCAATATGGTAAGTTTCAGATTTCTCTGAAGCATTGGTGATTTGGAGTTGATAAACATTTTCAATTTTACCACCAGCCACAATGCGTGACATAACACCTCTATCTCGAATGACATCTACCTTAAATGGAACACGCATTGCAAGTGACGCCACAAATCCAATACTTAGTAATAGTAGTAATCCTGTGTAAATAAGTACACGAGGACGCAGAATTTTTTTAACAATCTGTTGTTGTGACCAGTGATGATTGAGTGCATTCTCGGTTGAAAAGCGAATTAAGCCACGTGGATATTCCATTTTATCCATAATGCTGTTACAGGCATCAACACATAAACCGCAACTAATACATTCATACTGCAGACCATTACGGATATCAATGCCAGTGGGACATACTTGCACGCAAAAACTACAGTCAATGCAGTCACCCAAACCTGTTTGCTTGGCATCCACTTTACGAGAGCGTCCACTGCGTGGCTCACCTCGCTCCTTATCATAAGTCACAATCAGCGTGTCATTATCAAACATGGCACTTTGAAAGCGTGCATAAGGACACATGTGCTTGCAAATTTGCTCACGTAAGAAACCTGCATTTCCATAAGTGGCAAAACCATAAAAGACAATCCAAAAGGTTTCCCACGGGCTTAAATTGTAATGGGCAATGTTGCCCATGAGCTCGCGTATCGGCGTGAAATAACCTAAAAAAGTGAAGCCAGTAAACATGGAAAATGTAATCCATGCGCTGTGTTTTAACCATTTTTTGTAAAATTTCTTAAAACCGAAATTCATGTTATCCAAGCGAATTCTTGCGGCACGATCACCTTCTATTGTGCGCTCTATCCACAAGAATATCTTGGTATAAACTGACTGTGGACATGCAAAGCCACACCACAGTCGACCTGCAACAGCTGTAAATAAGAATAAGGCAAGTGCAGCGATAATTAACAAGATAACCAGATAAATCAAGTCTTGGGGATATAGTACTAAACCAAAGATATAAAAGCGGTGCGTACTAATATCAAGCAAAATGGCTTGCCTATCATTCCACAATAGCCAAGGCAACCCATAGAACACTATTTGTGTTACCCAAATAGCCAGCCAGCGAAGGTTTTTAAAAAAACCAGACGTGTTGCGAGGGTAGATTTTTTTATGCGCCTGATAAAGTGATGTTGCCTTTGGTTGAGAGTTCTCAATCTCTATCGGGATGTATTTTTTAGGTTTTTGATTGGACACGGTTAAGTTTTGCAATACAGGTTAGATTTAATAGAGAACGCTCGATATTTTCATTTATGTAAAATATCGGGCGTTTAATGGAGGTTTGATATCTAATTGGCATTAAAGTTTCATGTTGAGGCTCACTGTAGCTTTAATGATTATTCAGTTTTAGCTAAATTTGAAAAGCGCCAAACATACGAAGCTAACACATGAATTTGTTCAGGCGTTAAGCGTGAACCTTGTGCTGGCATCTGGTTGCTTTTGCCATTGGTGATGCGGTCAATAATGGCAGCCTCTCCAGCACCGTGTAACCAAATGTTGTCAGTTAAGTTGGGAGCACCAACGGTTTGGTTGCCTTTACCTTCAGCACCATGACAAGCGGCACATACGGCAAACTTATCTTTACCTAATGCAGCACGCTTAGCGTCATGCGTGCTATTAGATAAGCTTAGTACATAGTTTGCAACGTTTTTAGCATCATCTGCTGTGCCTACAGTAGCAATCATTGGAGGCATCATGCCATGACGCCCGTTGGTGATGGTTTCTTTAATGGTTTCAGGTGCACCACCATATAACCAATCATTATCGGTTAAGTTAGGAAAACCACGGCTACCATGGGCATCAGAACCATGGCATTGTGCGCAGTTGTTCATAAACAAACGTTCACCGATGGCCATGGCTTTTGCATCTTTGGCAACTTCTTCAGGTGTCATAGCGGTGAATTTTGCGTAGATAGGAGCGAGTTTATCATTTGACTCTTTCACTTCTTGTTCGTATTGTTTTACTTGTGTCCATCCCAGTTTACCTTGGTAAGTCCCCAAGCCTGGGTATAAAAACAGGTAAGTTAAACCAAACACACAGGTGATGATAAACATCCACATCCACCAGCGGGGCATGGGGTTGTTCATTTCTACAATATCTTCGTCATAGACATGACCAGTGGACTCCCCAGTATGTGCAGGGTCATGCGATTTACTGGTAATAAATAAAACAATTAGGCAATAAGCAATACCGCCTAACACGATTGCCGATATAAAAAACGGCCAAAATCCACTTGTAAAATCACTCATTCTTCATCTCCCTCAAGCGGCAATCTTGCCGCTTCTTCAAAGTCTTTTTTATTACGCCCTAGCCAAGCCCACACCCAAATTCCTACAAAGGTGATGAGTGCGGCTACGGTTGAAATAATACGTAAATCGGTAATATCCACTTAAATATCACCTATTTTTTTAGTGTTGTGCCTAATACTTGCAAGTAGGCAATCATTGCTTCCATTTCAGTTTTTCCTTGCACATCATTGGCAGCATTTTTAATGTCTTCGTCTGTATAAGGAACCCCTGCAATTTTAAGTGCGCGCAAGTGTGCGGGCATTTTTTCAGCATTAATGAGATTGGTTTCCAGCCAAGGGTAGGCTGGCATGACTGACTCTGGTACCAAATCGCGTGGGTTAATTAGGTGAATGCGATGCCATTCATCGCTATAACGACCGCCTACACGAGCAAGATCAGGCCCTGTACGTTTACTACCCCATTGGAACGGGTGGTCGTAGACTGATTCCCCTGCTACAGAGTAGTGGCCATAGCGCAATGTTTCAGCTTTAAATGGGCGAATCATCTGTGAGTGGCAGTTGTAGCAACCTTCACGGATATATACATCGCGCCCTGCTTGCTGTAATGCAGTATAGGGTTTTAGGCCTTCAATCGGTTGGGTTGTCGATTTTTGGAAGAATAGCGGTACGATTTCTACCAAGCCACCAAATGAAACTACCAACAAAATTAACACAATCATCAAGAAACTGTTGGTTTCAATCTTTTCGTGTGTAAAGCCTTTTTTCTCGTTATTTGCCATTTTTATGTTCCTTAAGCATGCGCCGCAGCAGCTGGAATTTTAGCTGGTGTTGCTTGACCCATTTGTACTGTTTTGATGACGTTCCACAACATGATAATCATGCCGCTTACATACATTAAGCCGCCAATCATACGAATCACATAGAAAGGATGCATCGCTTTTACAGACTCAACAAATGTGTAAGTTAAGGTGCCGTCTTCGTTAATTGCACGCCACATAAGACCTGCGGTCACGCCTGAAATCCACATCGCTGAAATATAAAGTACTACACCAATCGTTGCTAACCAGAAGTGCAACTCAATGGCTTTTTTGCTGTACATTTGTTTTAAGCCCCACAAGCGAGGCGTTAAGAAGTACAGCGAACCCATTGATACAAAACCTACCCAGCCAAGCGCGCCTGAGTGTACGTGACCCACGGTCCAGTCTGTGTAGTGTGATAGCGCATTGACCGTTTTAATCGCCATCATTGGGCCTTCAAACGTACTCATACCGTAGAATGACAATGAAACAATCATAAAGCGTAAGATAGGGTCATCACGCAATTTGTGCCATGCGCCTGACATGGTCATCATGCCGTTAATCATACCGCCCCAGCTTGGTGCTAAAAGAATCAGTGATAACACCATCCCTACTGATTGCGTCCAGTCAGGTAACGCGGTGTAGTGCAAGTGGTGTGAACCTGCCCACATGTAAGTGAAAATTAAACCCCAGAAGTGTACGATTGATAAACGGTATGAATACACTGGGCGCTGTGCTTGTTTTGGCACAAAGTAATACATCATGCCTAAGAATGCAGCAGTTAAGAAAAAGCCTACCGCATTATGTCCATACCACCATTGAATCATCGCATCTTGTGCACCAGAGTAAGCTGAGTATGATCTAAACCACTCAGAAGGTATAGCTGCACTGTTCACAATGTGTAGTAGTGCTACCACAATAATGAAGGCTGCATAAAACCAGTTGGCAACATAGATATGCTTGATTTTTCTGTTAGCAATGGTGCCAAAAAACACGAGAGCATACATGACCCAAACAACCAATAACAACAAGTCAATTGGCCATTCTAGCTCAGCATATTCTTTACCTTGGGTATAACCTAAAGGTAGCGTGATAGCTGCAAGCACAATCACCGCTTGATAACCCCAAAAAGTGTAGCGTGCCAGCAGTGGGAACGCTAATCTAACTTGGCTTGTACGCTGAACAACATAGTAGGATGTAGCAAATAAGGCACTGCCACCAAATGCAAAAATAACTGCATTGGTATGTAACGGACGTAAACGACCAAAACTAGTCCAAGGTAAACCTAAATTTAACTCTGGAAAAGCAAGCTGAGCGGCAATAATTACTCCCATCAGCATCCCTACTACGCCCCAAACAACGGCCATCACCGCAAACTTTCTGATGGCCCAGTCGTCGTAAAACATCTCTACTTGATTGTTGCTCATTAACCCCACCCTTAAATAAAACAAAACTGTACTGTTATGACGTAAAAATCACGCCACAACAGCATAAACGCGCTATTTTGACGTTATTAAATAAGGTCGTCAATCACAAAGTTTTTTTAGCCTAGGGTTGATATTGGTGCGGGCGTGGTATTGACCACTTTACGGCCAATGAAGAATATTGATTTGAAAGGTTTTTTGATTGTGTGGAAGAGTTAGACCATGTGCGTAAACTAGGTTAACCAATAGTGATCTATCAGTAACGCCGCAAAAAGTAGTGTTAAGTAAAGTATAGAGTACCTGAATGTACGTTTTGCAAGGTCATCAGAATATTTACGATAGAGTTGAATAGCATAAGCCATAAAAACAGTATCTAGTATGATGACTGAACCCAAATAAATCATCCCGCTCATGCCTAGACCATAAGGCATAAGAGAGACAGCTACTAAAATAATGGTATAGAGCAAGATATGTAGCAATGTGAACGCTACGCCATGCGTCACAGGCAACATGGGCATACCAACTTTGGCGTATTCTTCACGGCGGTATAAAGCTAAGGCCCAGAAGTGAGGGGGCGTCCAAGCAAAAATAATTAAAAACATAATGAGCGACTCAGGGGAGACCGTGTTGGTGACGGCAGCCCAGCCTAAAATAGGCGGCATGGCACCAGATGCCCCCCCTATGACAATATTCATAGGTGTCGCAGGCTTGAGAAATATGGTATAGATCACAGCGTAACCTAAAAATGTGGCGAGTGTAAGCCACATGGTCAGTGGGTTGACATAGATGTACAAAATTGCAAGTCCAGCTGTGCCTAGCAGAGTTGCAAACACTATGGTTTCGTTAGAAGATACCTGTCCTGTAGGTAAAGGACGTGCACGTGTGCGCGCCATAATGGCATCAATTTTATGTTCAATGAGGCAGTTAAAAGCGGCTGCTGCACCTGAGGCAAAGGCAATGCCAAGGGTTGTTGCTAACAGCAGTGGCAGGGGAACCATATTGGGCGTTGCTAAAAACATGCCGATGAGTGCAGTGAATACAATGAGCGAAGTGACTCTGGGTTTGCATAGAGGAAAAAAGTTTTTGAGCCTAGGGGATAACGCTTTGATATGACTGATGAAGTTGGCATTCATGTGCATCTCGCTTTTATATTTCTGAGTTGTCATTTTTCAGACTCCATCTCTTAGGTTCTGTTGTGGCTTCTTGTGATTTTTGAATTAATTACGATCGTGATTATGACCAGCAATGCAGCTCCAAAGTTATGAGCAACTGCGAGGATAAGCGGTAATTGAAGTACTAAATTTGCAATACCTATGGTGATCTGTGCTACCAATGTAATAAGAAGTAACAACGCTAGTTTTCTAAACTGAGCTTGATTCATGAGCATCAGTGCTAAGCTGACGAAATAAATAAATGTGATGAAAGCACCAAGACGATGTGCCCACTGAATGGCCGTGAGTGCTTCAAGATTTAGGTTCCCGCCGCTCGCGCTTTTTCCAAGCTCTCTTACCATATAATAGGCATCTTTAAAATCCATGTTTGGAATCCAAACGCCATGACAGGTTGGGAAGTCTGTGCAGGCTAGAGCGGCATAATTAGTACTCGTCCAGCCACCCAAAAATATCTGTGCAAGCAATATGATGATAGCACCGCGTATCAGTAGCGTTAATGTTGGATCCATCAATCTAGCGTTGGTCAATATGCCCCAGTGGCGATGAGTAATCCACGTCAGTAGCGCAAGGGTTGCCATCCCGCCAATCAGATGTGCGCTTACGATGGCTGGTTTGAGTAGCATGGTGACTGTCCACATGCCCAGCATCGCTTGAAATATAATCATAATGAGTAATATAGTTGGCAGTAGAGGGCTTACTTTAATATAACACCTAGCATTCCAAGCTAAACCACAAACTGCCAACACAATTAAACCTAACATGCCAGCTAAGTAGCGATGCGCCATTTCTTTCCATGCTTTAGCAGTTTCTATCGGTTTGTCTGGATAGACTTGTTGTGCTTTTAGAATGGCCGCTTCACTTTGTGGCACACTCAACGCACCATAGCATCCAGGCCAATCTGGGCAACCAAGTCCTGCATCCGACAACCTCACGTAAGCACCAAGAACAACCACGCTTAGTGCCAGAATGGTACCGAGCAGAGTGAGCCATTTGAATAGATTTAATTTTTTCATTAACCTGCCCACGAGTACTTCATTAAACGTGTAATGTCTTTGCGAATGAGTGCTGGCTCTGTGTTTGGTTTATAGCTCATCATTAAATGACCCAAAGGATCGATCAAATAGATTCTGTCGGAGTTAATCGCAGACTCGCCATTGATGTTGAATTGCGCGCTGAGTGTTGAGACTTCATGGGATGGCTGATTCAATATCAGCAATTCAGGATAGCGATTTTTTAATTCGGTCACTTGTTTTGAAGTGGTGATTAACACGCGTTGCATCCTCGGTATTTCTTTGTACAACGAAATATGTAATTGGCGCATGTTGTACAACTTGTTTTCACATGCAGTTTCGCACTCTGCGGCTACATAGACCATGCTCCATTTTTCTTTCCAAAGGTCGGGCTGTGCAGTATAGCTATCACTGGTCATTAAGGTGTTATTGATTGTTATGAGTTTTGCGGGGGTTACAAGCTCACCAATGCTTTCACCTTTTGGGCGCCAATCTAACTTATACATGGCAATGACAGCAATAATGGGCGTAATAAAAAACACCAGCATAGATAAAAGCATTAAGCGCCCTTTGCGCTGTCTCTCAAGATACTCAGTGTTGCCTGCTTCATTTTGCATGGTTTTAATGTGCCTGTGTTTTAGGGGGAGTGCTAGTTTTTTTGATGCTGGTATATAAGTAAATGAGTAAGCTTGCAAACGCAAAGCCGAACCATTGGTAAGCATAACCCATATTAGTAGATATTCTACTTTCTGATACCTGCCAGTTGCGCACGAAGCCGCCAGCATTACTATTAGAGTCTAATTTAATCACGATTGGTAGCACTGGAATAGGAACATCTTTGCGATAGCGATCCATATTCATGTATTGCCAAACTTGATTCCAAGTTACTTTTTCGGCATCACTTTCAAGTGAAAAATTTTTTTTGCTTGGAATCCAAACCAAACCAGTAATTTCGACAATCTCTTTTGGAGTGGAAATTGCAGGGATATCTGAGTGCTTTTCGCCACCTGCCACCCAACCCCTGTTAATTAAAACGTAATCGGCCCGACCTTCAATTTTTAATGGGGTAAGTACATGAAATCCAGCGACATTATTTTCTACTTGATTATCAAGTAGAATCTGATACTTTGTGTCGTAATATCCCTTTGTCTTTATTTTTTTATAACGTAGTACATCATAACTCTCTAGTTTCTCAGGTAGGTTTAGAGGCTCGCTGACTAAAGATTTTTCATAGATTGATTTGATTTCTTGCTTAAGTATGGCTTTGTTGTACTGCCAAAGACCTAGCTTAATAAACAATGATGCGCAGATAATCAATGTTAATGTACCAACCCACGAAGGGTTAAGTGTGTAGTCTGCTAATCTAAATTGCTTTTGTGTCATACGCATCGCATAATGTCGTATCTGCTTCGATTGGACATTATCATGTTATTTAAAATCGCTATTGTGTTGGTGCTCTTTGTCATCGTTGGTAGTCTTTTTTCAGCACTGTATTTTTTAGCTAAAGATAAAAGCGGCGGTGATCGTACCGTTAAGGCGTTAACTTTTCGAATCGGTCTTTCCATTACATTATTTGCGGGTTTGGTGCTCGCAGGTTACTTTGGCCTTATAGGACATTCGCTTTAATTTAAAACACTGATAGCTAAGTGATACAAAAAAGGCGGTGCTTTTGCATCGCCTTTTTTTATGCTTCATAAATTAGAGCATGTATACAAATATAAACAGACCTAACCAGACAACATCAACAAAGTGCCAATACCAGGCAACACCCTCAAAACCAAAGTGATTCTCTGGGGTGAAGTGACCTTTCATGCAACGTAGCAATATCACGATGAGCATGATGGTGCCCAAAGTCACATGAAACCCATGGAAACCTGTCAGCATGAAAAAGGTTGCTCCATAAGCGCCTGAGCCGAGTGTTAAACCCATCTCCGTATATGCTTCATGATATTCCATTGCCTGACAAGCCAAGAAAGCGATGCCAAGTGCTACCGTTAATGCCATGCCAATCACCAGCTGCTTGCGATTGTTTTTGATTAAGCCCCAATGCGCCCATGTGATCGTTGCACCTGAAGTGAGCAACAATATCGTATTGATCAGCGGCAATCCATTCCAATGCATGGGTTTGAAATTAGCTGGAGGGATGTATTCTGTACCTAACACCACGCCGCCCGGGCCTATGGATGGCCAAGTACCCAAAAAGTCCTTATATGGCGTGAATAGTGGATCAAAACTTGCGAGGTCGGGTACTGAAAGAATGCGCATATAAAAAAGCGCGCCAAAGAATGCCGCAAAAAAAGCAACTTCTGAGCAGATAAATACAATCATGGCGATGCGGAATGATTTATCTTCCCATTTTTTATATTGGCCAGTGATGCTTTCAACCACTACGGCACTGAGCCATTTGAACGTCATGAACAGGATAATGGCTGCACCTACGTACATCATCCATTTTCCGGGCGTCTCTAGGTAAGCCAAGTCTTTATTCTTGTCTGTCGCCACGCTGAAAATAAAACCAGAAGCCAGTGCCAGCAAACCTGCCGACAAAACCACAGGGTAAATAGCACCATGTGGCACGAAGTAATGATTATTTGAATGTGTTGTCATGCATAAGCTCCCATTGCATTAATTACTAAGGACTAATTCAAAGCGTTTACAAATCTAAAGTGTTACTTGTTAAAAATATTGAATCAATTACAGTCGTTTTTTATATTGCTTTTTGTAATACTAACCCTTTAATTCAACTACTTATCAGAACTAAAAAATGCATATGACAAGGTCATTTCTTTTACGTCACTCGGTAGCTCTGGGCTAATAAAGAAACGTAAAGGCATGATTTTTGTTTCTCCAGCTTTTAGTTCTTGACGTAAAAAACAAAAGCATTCAATTTTCTTTAAATATGCAGCACCTGAACCTGGCGTTACACTTGGCACAGCACGACCTGCAACCGTTTGGCTTGTCGTATTCTTTGCTTCAAAAAGTACAGTATGCACTTGTCCAGGATGCACTTTTATACTAGCTTGCTTTGGATAGAAATTCCAACCTAATCCAGGCATAACGCTTGATGTGAACTGCACCGTTACCCAACGGCTTGTATCCACTTTTGTATTGCTTATCTCAGTGGCTGTGCTCTTTGTTTTGCCATTCAAACCAGTTATCGTACATAAAACATCATACAAAGGGACTAGCGCAAATGCAAACAGCAAAGACCCAGCAACTATCCATACCAACTTAAGACCTAACTTTTTATTCGCTACAGCTCTCTGCTCAGTATGGTTCAAATAACTTTCCTCTTCATTTATTTCCATATTGTAAACATAGAAGCTATATACCAAACAAAGGCAATCAAACCTAAAGTCAATGCAATTTTTTTATTGGTTTTAGAGATGCCTTGATTTTTCATATCAATTTAATGCCTCAATTCAGTCATTTTCCGCTTTATTTAACAGTAGGTTGCTCAGTAAAGCTATGGTATGGCGGTGGAGATGATAATGTCCATTCCAATCCTTCTGCGCCCTCCCAAACCTGATCGGTTGCTTTTTTGCCACCTTTAATTGTGCTGACAATGTTATACACAAATAGTAATTGTGATAGCCCAAGAACAAAAGCAGCAATCGTTGAAATCATATTAAATTCTGCAAACTGTAATGCATAGTCTGGAATACGACGTGGCATACCTGCTAAGCCTAAGAAAAACTGTGGAATAAATGTGAGGTTGAATGAAATAGCAGTCAACCAGAAATGTAGTTTGCCGAGTTTTTCGTTATACATATGACCAGTCATTTTGGGCAGCCAGTAATACACCCCAGCCATAATGCCCATGATGCCACCAGCGAATAATGTGTAGTGAAAGTGAGCGACTACAAAATAGCTGTTGTGGTATTGCGCATCTGCCGCAACATCTGCAAGTACCAAGCCAGTTAAGCCGCCGATGCCAAACAAAATAATCCAGCCTACCGTAAACAACATGGGTGTTTCAAAGCTCATAGAGCCACGCCACATGGTTTTAATCCAGCAGAAGAACAATACAGCAAGGGGTAAGGAAATTGCCATCGTGCTATACATAAAGTAAAGCAAAGCTGGAACTGGCATCCCTGCTGTAAAAAAGTGGTGTGCCCATACAACAACTGCCAAAGCACCAATTGCCCATAATGAGTACACCTGTGCTTTGTAGCCATACATGGGCTTACGTGAGAATGTTTGTAAAATTTGTGGAATAAAGCCCCAAACTGGCAATAACAAAATATACACTTCAGGGTGACCAAAGAACCAGAACAAATGTTGGAACATAATGGGGTCACCACCACCAGCAGCGTCAAAGAAGTGCGTACCAAAGTGACGATCTGTTAGCAACATCGTTACCGCACCAGCTAACACTGGAATTGTTGCAATTAACAAGAACGCAGTAATCAACCAGCCCCATGCAAACATTGGCATTTTCATTAGCGTCATGCCAGGGGCGCGCATATTAAACAAGGTGACAATGATGTTAATAGAGCCTAGTACAGATGAAATGCCTAGTAAGTGCACCGCAAAGATAGCAAAATCAACGCCAATGCCACCTTGCACTGATAGTGGAGGATAAAATGTCCAGCCAGTCGCCAATGCACCATCACCAATGCCAAATAGGGCTAGCGTAAATGGAAGTGTAAGTAAAATTGCAGAGGGAGGCAGCAACCAGAAACCCCAGTTATTTAACCGTGGTAACGCCATGTCAGGTGCCCCAATTTGCAATGGAATCATCCAGTTGGCAAAGCCAGTTGCAGCAGGCATCAAGGCCGCAAAAATCATAATCAGCGCATGAACGCCAATCAGCTGGTTAAAGAAATCTGGCTTCATTAACTGCAAGCCTGGTTGGAATAATTCAGCACGAATGCCTAGAATCATTGAGCCACCGACCAGAAACATAATCAGCGAAAATGTTAGGTACATTGTGCCAATATCTTTATGGTTGGTTGTGGTGAGCCAACGCATAATGCCCGTTGGATGATCCGCATGTTCATCATGATGTGCGACGGTTGTTGTACTCATAGCTTTCTCCTGTAACTAAACTTACAATTATTGACGCGCTGCTTTAACTTGTGACGGCTGAACAATATCGCCAATACTGTTACCAAGCGCATTACGTTCGTAGGTGATGACTGCTGCAATTTCGGTATCATTTAAGGTACCTTTCCACGCAGGCATGACGCGAATACCATTGAGTACGCGATCTAAATGACTGTCAGGTAAATACTTGCCATCAGCACCAAAAATCGGACTAGTTGCAATTTTGCTACCCGTCAATGCTGGGAATGCGGGTGGCAAACCTGCACCTGTGACCTGGTGGCATACGGCACAGTTTTTCTCATATACGGCTTTGCCTTCTGCCATCAAATCTTCTTTCGTCCATTCTTTGTCAGCACCAGCAGAAGCCTTTGAAATTTCTTCTTTTTTCGCTACAACCCAAGCATTGTATTCTTCTTTAGGTAGTGCATCCACCACAACAGGCATGTAGCCATGACCTTTGCCACATAGCTCTTTGCATTGACCACGATACGTCCCTGCTTTATCAACCTGCACCCATGTTTCTCGAATAAAACCAGGCACTGCAACCCGCGAAGAACCAAACTGCGGTACCCACCAATTGTGTAGAACGTCCGTGGCGGTCATTAAGATGCGAACTTTTTCGCCAACTGGTAATACGAGGCGATTATCAACGTCAAGTAAGTATGGATGTTTAGGGTCATTTACTGGCTTGACAGTGCCATCCACTTGATCTTGAGGGGTAGATAAATTACTTACAAACTTAATTCCTTTAGCATCTTCTAAGCCAGAGAGTGAACCTTTGTCGGTATTCCCTAGGTATTCGTACTGCCAACGCCATTGAGAACCTGTGACTTTAACGACCATATCTGATTCATTGCGAGTATCTTCCATCATAATGACACTGTGGTAGGCAGGAATTCCCATAATGACGAAATCAATTAAGAGGAGGATTGCAAATGGAATCAATGTCCAAAAAATTTCAACGCTAGTTGACGGTGCTTTGTCTGTAACAGCTTGGTAACCAGTACTTTTACGGTGCTTGATAATCGAGTAAATCATAATGCCCAACACAACAACAAATATGAGGGCAACAATAATCATAAATTTATTATGCACATGCAGTGTGTCTAAAGCCATTGGCGTGACTGGCTCTGGGAAGTTCCAGCTAAAATCAGCAAGGGCTTGCAATGAGGTGAATGCGAAGAGTAACGCTAGACTAATGTTCAAACCAATTTTTTTGATTGTTTGCTTCAACATACTTCTCCCAAAACTTAAGCGATTTTTAAAGTTTTAATCATTATTTTTAATTTGCAGCCTGAGTCGCGTGGCGATATGCAGACGTTGTTCCTCTGATATAAAGCGTTGCCCAAACTCAACTTCTTTTCCATGTGAGCCAATCATCAGCGCATGGGAACCATCTTGATTACTACGCAAAATTACTTTTGCCCAATAGCGTTGAAAGGTGAATTTTTCAACTTGCTTGTAGCGGTGTTTCTCGATAATCACATGTTCGCCATTGATGGTAATGCTGTCATGGTCTTCGTAATGCAATATCACCACATGAAATGCCCAAGCAAACGCTAAAATTTCTAGCCCTGCAAACGGTAAAACAAACCAAGCACCAACAACTGACACTCCCAGTGCAACTGTTAAAGTAATCGCAACAATACTTGCAAACAACCATATAAAGCCTTTGGGCGATAACGAATTGTTGTTTTTTGCAATTACGACAACATCTTGGTTTAATTCAGACATTGTTTTTACCTGTTTTAGCACTCATTTAGAAGTGCTTATTTAAACTTATAAAGGTGCGTCAATTTGACGCAGGTCAAAAGTAACACAAATAATTGAATGTCTCAAGTGGTTTTGTTACAAAATCTTAACAAATTGTCTTGACTTTGAAACAATTTATGAATGCTGAGGGGTTGAATTTTTGCGCGAACGCATGTTCAGTGGCATTTTTAGGTAATAGGCGTTCTGTGTTGATTTTTAAAAAGAGCTTGTTTTATGGTGATTCGTCGTCTTCTAAAATACGCTTACCTTCATCTTCAATATCTTCAAATTGCCCACGATGAATTGCCCACCAAAGTCCACCCAGTAAGAAAATTGCCATAATGACTGATAATGGGATAAGTATAAATAAGATGTCCATGGGTACTTGTCCTATATTTAAGTGCTAAGTTTATCGTCAGTTAATTTAGTTAAACGTAAGGCGTTGGCAACAACAATCAAAGAGCTAATCGCCATGCCTAAGCCTGCCAACCAAGCGGATAATATGCCAAAAAATGCAAGTGGAATGCAAACGAGGTTATAAATCATGGCCCAAGCAATGTTTTGTTTAATGACTTGCATCGTTTTTTTTGCATGTCGAATCAGTTTTGGGATTTGGCTAATGTCGCCATTGAGAAAGATATAGTCAGCATGTGCAAGTGTGAGTGGTACGCCTTTGCCCATGGCGATTGAGACGTGAGCACTGGCTAAAATAGGCCCATCGTTGAGGCCGTCGCCTACCATTAGCACTTTGTGGTGCTGCTGTTTGAGTGCTTTTAATCGTAGCAGTTTATCTTCAGGGCTACAGGAAGATTGAAATCGCGTAATCCCTATGGCTTTTGCGGTGTTTTCTACCGCATTAGAATGATCCCCCGAGAGTAGTTCAACATCAATATTTGCTGCATTTAATTGTTGTATTGCTTGCGCCGCATTTAATTTGATAGCTTCTTGCAGCGTAAAAGTTGCGAGCCAGCCATTGGTATCGGCTAAAAAAACCTGCTGGGTTTTGGCATCAGCGGGGTTTACACCACAAAACTGGGCTGAGCCAAACTTTAACTCACCATGGAATGCGACCGCTAGGTTTGTGTCGTGCGCGAGCTGAGCACTAAGGCCGGTGCCTATTAATTCTTGAATATCGACTAACTCCAACAGGGGTGTGGCCTGTGCTTGGGTGCTATGTGCATGACCTAAGGCACGTGAAATGGGGTGCAGTGAATGTTGTGCAATGCTTGCTGCGATGGTAAGGGCATCTGCTTCGCTTAAGCCTGCTTTGCATTGGATGGTTTTAATTTGAATATGGTCTTCGGTCAGCGTGCCTGTTTTATCAAAAATCACGGTATCAATATCGGCAATATTTTCAATTGCTTGTAGGCGTCTAATTAAGATACCGCTTTTCACAAAAGCACTGGCACTGGCCAGCATGGCGGCTGGCGTGGCGAGTGAGAGTGCGCATGGGCAAGTCACAATCAATACTGCTGCGGCTGTCATTAACGCTCTACCGCGATCCACATCCCACAATAAGGCAGCGGCAAGCGCGGCACTGATAATGACAAATAATAAAAATGGCCGTGCAACGCGGTCAGCAAGTTTAGAAAGCCTAGGTTTTTCTATGGCGGCTTGGTTAATCAGGCTAACAATTTGCCCATATTTAGTAGATGCACCTATGGTTTCAAGTTGAATCAGCACGGGCTGGCGCAGGTTGTAGCTACCCGCAATGACCGTGTCATTGAGGTTTTTGGCGATTGGGGTAGATTCGCCCGTGAGTAAAGATTCATCTACACTTGTTTGCCCTGAAATCATTTTGCCATCAGCGGGAAAAGCCTCGCCAATATTGACACGCACCACATCGCCTACTTTAAGATGCGTGTTAAGTACACGTTTAAAGCTACCGTCTGCTTGTTGTTTCTCGGTATTTTCAGGAATACGATTAACAAGTTCTTCTAATGAACCTAGGGTTTTGCGGTGCAGTTTCACTTCTAATAAACGCGCAGAGAGTAAAAAAAACACAAACATTGTCAGCGAATCAAAATAAATAATGTTTCCCCACCAGCCGCTAGGGTCAAAGGTCGCGGCAGAGCTGACAATGAAGGTGATGATGATGCCTAAGGCAACAGGTAAATCCATACTGATTTGGCGTTGTTTTAGGTCGCGCAATGCATTTTCAAAAAAGCTGCTACTTGAAAATAATAATACTGGCAAGGTGAGTAGCCATGATGCCCAGTTGAGTAAGTGCAAAATGTCAGGACTAATGTCGCCTTGCTTGGTAAAGTACGTTGGGCTGGCGTACATCATCACTTGCATCATACAAAAGCCCGCCACCATCCAGCGCCAAAGGGCGATACGCTGTTTTTTGCGTGATTCAATATCGCTCAATAATTGGGTAGCAGGGCTGGCACTATAACCCAAAGCCTGAACAGTGCTGAGAATTTTAGAGGGTACTGTTAAAGCGGGGGACCATACCACCACCGCACGTTTTTTAGACATGCTCACACGTGCACTCACAATACCAGGTGAGGCTTGTAAACCTTGTTCAATAATGCCTGAGCAGGCCGCGCACCGCAGACCATCTAATAGTAAGTCTGATTGAACGAGGGGCGCAGTAGCATCGTTGCCAAAAGGCTGGCTAAAGGCTTGCCATTGATCTTCGGTATCAAGAATCGTCCAAGCGGCGTTGGGTGTTGCTTGTTCTGTGGTCAAGTCATTGGGTAGCACAATATGCTCCGTGCGTAGTGTAAAAAGCGACTTTTGATAAGAATCTATCACGCTTGATTGATATGTGCATTATATATTGAAAAGTGATGCATTATCCCCATATTAGAGTTCAGATACACTTTTAAACATGGGAGTTCAATATGCGTTTTGATAAATTAACCACCAAGTTTCAGCAAGCCATTAACGATGCACAGAGCCTAGCACTGGGCGCAGATAATACGGCCATTGAGCCGCAACATTTGTTGTTAGCGTTGTTGCAGCAAGACGATGGCGGTACGGCGTCATTATTAGCACGTGCTGGCGTGCAACTTAATCAACTAAAATCAGGGCTTAATGCCGCGATAGCTAGCTTGCCTAAATCACCTGATGCCAGTGGTGAAGTTGCCATTTCGCGTGATTTGAATAATCTTTTAAATGTAACAGATAAACTCGCGCAAAAGCGCGGTGATGCGTATATTGCGAGTGAGATGTTTTTATTAGCACTCGCTGATGACAAGGGCGAAGCGGCAAAATTACTTAAGCAACATGGCCTTACTAAAGTGGCGTTAGAAGCTGCTGTGCAAGCAGTGCGCGGTGCGGAAAGTGTAGATAACCAAGAGGCGGAAGGGCAACGTGAGTCTCTGAAAAAATATACGCTTGATTTAACCGAGCGTGCGCGTTTGGGCAAGCTAGACCCTGTGATTGGTCGTGATGATGAAATCCGCCGCGCTATCCAAGTGTTGCAACGCCGTACTAAAAATAACCCTGTGTTGATTGGTGAACCTGGTGTGGGTAAAACCGCGATTGTAGAAGGCTTGGCGCAGCGCATTGTGAATGGCGAGGTGCCTGATTCGCTCAAAAATAAAAAAGTATTGTCATTGGATATGGCAGCCCTGCTTGCAGGTGCGAAGTATCGTGGTGAGTTTGAAGAGCGCTTAAAATCGGTGCTTAAAGAATTGGCGCAAGATGAAGGCCAAACCATTCTCTTTATTGATGAAATTCACACCATGGTGGGCGCGGGTAAGGCCGAAGGCGCAATGGATGCAGGCAATATGCTCAAACCCGCTTTGGCGCGCGGTGAGTTGCACTGTGTGGGCGCGACTACTTTAGATGAATACCGCAAATACATTGAAAAAGATGCAGCCCTAGAGCGCCGCTTTCAAAAGGTGTTGGTGGATGAACCCAGCGTAGAAGCCACCATTGCGATTCTACGCGGCTTGCAAGAAAAATATGAGCTGCATCATGGGGTGGAAATCACTGACCCAGCGATTGTGGCTGCGGCTGAATTAAGTCACCGCTATATCACCGACCGCTTTTTACCTGATAAAGCCATTGATTTGATTGATGAAGCGGCAAGCCGCATCAAAATGGAAATTGACAGCAAACCTGAGGTGATGGATAAGTTAGATAGGCGTTTAATTCAGCTCAAAATTGAGCGTGAAGCGGTGCGCCGTGAAAAAGACGAGGCGAGCCGCAAACGTTTTGATTTGATTGAAGAAGAAATTAGCAAGCTTGGAAAAGAATACGCTGATTTAGATGAAATTTGGAAGGCGGAAAAAGCCCAAGTGCAAGGTTCTGCGCACATCAAGGAGGCGATTGATAAAATCAAATTCGAGATGGAAGAAGCCACGCGCAAAGGGGATTGGCAGAAAGTTTCTGAATTGCAATATGGCAAGTTGCCGCAATTAGAAGCGCAGTTAAAGCAAGCTTCTAGCGTTGAAACAAACGCAATCCCCAATAAAAATAGAATGTTGCGTACCGAAGTAGGTGCGGACGAAATTGCTGAAGTGGTGAGCCGCGCGACAGGTATTCCTGTCAGCAAAATGATGACGGGGGAGCGTGAAAAACTCCTTACCATGGAAGCTAAATTGCATGAGCGCGTAGTAGGGCAAGATGAAGCCGTGCGTTTGGTTTCAGATGCGATTCGTCGCTCACGCTCAGGTTTGGGTGACCCGAATCGCCCCTACGGTAGCTTCTTGTTTTTGGGGCCTACAGGCGTGGGTAAAACCGAGTTGTGTAAAGCGCTGGCAGGCTTTTTGTTTGATTCTGAAGACCATTTAATTCGTATTGATATGAGTGAATTTATGGAAAAACACTCTGTGGCGCGGATGATTGGTGCGCCCCCAGGCTATGTGGGCTATGAAGAAGGTGGCACGCTCACTGAAGCTGTGCGTCGCAAACCATACAGCGTGATTTTGTTGGATGAGGTAGAAAAAGCGCACCCTGATGTCTTTAATGTGTTGTTGCAAGTGTTGGACGATGGTCGCCTCACCGATGGTCAAGGACGCACAGTAGATTTTAAAAATACCGTGATTATTATGACCTCTAACTTAGGTTCGCAAATGATACAAAGCATGGCAGATCAAGATTACCAAGTGGTGAAATTGGCAGTGATGGGCGAAGTGAAAACGCACTTTAGACCAGAGTTCGTCAATCGTATTGATGAAGTCGTGGTGTTCCACGCCTTGGGTGAGGCTAACATTCAAGCTATTGCTAAAATTCAATTGCAGTACTTGGCTAAACGTTTGAATGCGATGGATATGCAGTTAGCGTTAACCGATGCCGCGATTACTGAAATTGCCAATGCAGGTTTTGACCCTGTCTATGGTGCTAGACCCCTTAAACGTGCAATACAGAGTGAAATTGAAAACCCACTTGCACGTGAAATTTTAGCTGGCAACTTTATGGCGAAAGACACCATCAAAGTGGATGTAAAAGCGGGTAAGATAGTGTTTGCTAAAAACTAATACCGAAGCAAGTATTGATGAAAAAGTACTGTTGGATGGCCTTCGTCATTGTGCTCACATCGTGCGCGGGGCAACCCATGCATGATGTTAAAATTGACCGACTTACACCAGAGGCATTAGCACAGCTTTCGCCGCCAGCAGTGCCCGCCTTGAGTTTGGATGAACTGGTAAAACTTTCTCAGCAAGCCGTGCCCGCAGAGGATATGATTGCAAAAATCAAAACTAGCAACTCACAGTATGATTTGACTGCAAGCCAAATAGTAGCACTAAGTAAACAAGGGGTAGACAGCAAAGTGTTGGATTTTATCCAAACTGCACGTGAAAAAGCGCGTTTGAATAGTATTTCGGATGAAATTAGCAAGCGCGAAAAGCTTCATTTTGAGGAACAGTCTAAACTTAAGCAGGCGGCCGAGCGTAATCTTCGCTATGACCCACTTTATGATCCGATCCACTCCCCGTTTTATGGCGATGGGGTTAGCCCATTTTGGCATCCACAATTTTACTGGCGCAACCATTTATACTATCGCAGAAGGTAGTGATTTTTATGTTGACTTATAGTTTAATTAGCGTAATTTAGTGAGCAAGTGGTGAGTTTGTATGTCTAAGGCTTATCCTTAATTTTTTAAAACAATAGGGGGAGATATGGGATTTTTTTCGAGGTTATTTGGTTGGGACAACAAGCAAGAAGTGCCTGTACAGACAACAAAAACAGAAGAGGGTATTCCTTATGATGCGGGCTTGGTGTCTAAACTTAAGGCGGATCATCAAGAGTTGCTCGCCATGTTTGGGAAAATCTCGCAAGCTGCTGGGGCTGGGCAGTTTGATGCGGTGCCAAAAATGCTTAAGCGTTTTAAACTAGATTTACAAACGCACTTGGTTACTGAAAATGTTCGGTTTTATGTGTATGTACAGCAACGTCAAGCAGGTGATAGCGGTGCTTCATCGCTAATTGCGGACTTACGAAAAGAAATGAATGGCATTGCGAGTGCTGCGGTGCATTTTATTGGACAATATGAAAATGCAATATTTACCGAAGACGTGGCAAATCAGTTTAGAAAAGATTTAGCGGGAATTGGCGAAGTATTAGTGCAAAGAATCAATACAGAAGAATCGAGTTTATACACACTGTATATGCCAAAATGAGGTGTGGCTTAAGTTATTTTTATTGAAATTCAAGGTAATTTTGTGCAACAAAAAACACATCAGTTAGTAGTGTCTACGCGCGGTCGCAAGCTTTACGACATTACACCAGAAATACTCACATGGGTAAAAAATAGCGGTCTCACCACAGGTTTGCTCACATTGTATATTCAACATACCTCAGCCAGCTTGTTAATCAATGAAAATTATGATGCTGACGTGTTGATCGATATGGAAGCATTTTTTAATCGTTTAGTGCCAGATGGCGACAAATTGTTTATACATACTGTTGAAGGGCCTGACGACATGCCTGCCCATGTGCGCACTGCATTGACGCAAATGCACTTATCCATTCCATTCCTGGAGGGACAGCTCGCCTTAGGGCAGTGGCAAGGCGTGTTTTTATATGAGCATCGGCATATTCATAACCAGCGCAGGGTGATTTTTCACCTAATCGGCGAGTAGCGTTGTGGCTGTTGAGAGACCATTAACCCAAACTGAGCAGCAATTATTTTCGCCCTATTTTAAGGCGCACACGCTAAAAATAGTGCGTATTATTGAAGGATATGTGCCGTTTTGGTTGTTTCAACGCATGAGCGGCGTAGTGGTAGGGCATCGCATTTACTTGCGTGTGCCGCTTAAGCCGCTACATGCAGATTTACTTTATTCAGCAGCCAATATTGAGCTATTAGCCCATGAATTAACGCATGTAGAACAGTATTTATCAGGAATGACCATCCTCAAGTATTTATGGGCATCGCGGTGTGGCTATCAAAATAATCCTTATGAAATTGAGGCGTATGCAAAAGGGGCGATGGTAAGAGCAGCTTATTTATAAGCAAAAATGTATTGATTGGCACTACATTTGCTTTAATATATGTGCATATTCCTAGTATAAGCAATTAAACATAAGTTAGAATATCGCTGTGCGTTTGTAAGTATGTTGTATCAATTTTAATTTTTTTAATAGTTAAATAAAGGAAAAGTAAAATGTCAGTGTTATTACGTTCATTATTAGTGTTAAGCGTGACCAGTCTATTAGTTGTTGGTTGCGGCAGTAAAGAAGAAGCTGCCCCTGAAGCGGCAGCACCTACAGTAGCAGCTCCAGTGGCTGAAGCTCCAGCCCCTACAGCAACAGAGCCAGGTGGCTATGAGCCAACAGCAGAAGAACGCGTGCCTGGCATTACTATTGACCCTGCGACATTAGCAGCACAAGCAGAAGCAGCGGTAACGCCTGCGGCTGAAACTACACCAGAAACCGCTCCCGCAGAAGAAGCTAAGTAATTTAACGAACACACCTTCTTCCCAGTTGTTCGGATAAGGTGCTGATAAACAGCCAAGAATGTTCTTGGCTGTTTTTTTATGCACTTGCTATGCTTACCAATTTCAATCTATATTGCACTCAATAATCATGGCGTAAAAGGCCTGCCACCGCGCTTTAAAAATCCAATTTGAGCTATCTATTTTCTGACCAGTGTTCCTTAAAGCGAGCTTTCATCTTCATCAACGTCAGTTCAGTCTCTAATCTCCAAGGGTTTCTTGGGTTACATCGTATTAAAAAATTGCTTAATCACTGAAAATAATTGATAGATATCGCTCATCACATGCTTATTAGCGAGCACATTGCGTTTTCGGGAATAAATCCCAATGAGATTTAGGTGGGAAACTATAATATACGTTTATCGTGATTGATTGCTGATATGAGCCTCCAACTTAAACTTAACTTGATGATTACCAGCCTGTTGCTTTTGCTTTTAGGTGTAAGTGCTTATTTTATTATTCAAAATGCACGAGAAGACGTGCGTGCTGAGGTGAGCTCTACCTCAAATTTAGTGCTACATTTGTTAGATGCTGAAATTGTGCATTACACCTCAGATTTTGGTTGGATTAACCATGAGTCTAATGGTAAAGCTAGCATTTTTAAACTTCAAAGTTTAGGCAATATACGACATCTGAAAATTGACTTCTATGACATACGCGGTAAGTTGCGTGAGTCTAACCGTCATGGCATGGGCAGCCAAGCTATTGATACTCCTCCAGCTTGGTTTGTAAAAGCGATGGACATGTCTAGCTTAGGGGTGGAAGAGAAGCGCAAAAACGTTGTGTTAAATGGTCGTTATTTGGGTGATTTAGTGGTAACACCTGACCCTAGCTATGAGATTGCTGAGGTGTGGGATGACACGATAGGTTTATTGGCTTTGGTGGGGGCATTTTTTATTTTGATGAACCTGCTTGCTTACTGGGCTGTACGCTACACCTTTAAACCAGTGCAGAAGATTATTAGCGCACTTACGCAAGTGGAGCAGGGGCAATACGATATACGGTTGCCAAAGTTTAAACAGATTGAATTGCAGTCTATTGGCGATAAATTTAATGCCATGGCTGATACTCTGCAACAAAGCACACACAATAATCATAGGCTAACGCAACAAATTATCAGTCTGCAAGAAGATGAGCGTAAAAGTTTGGCTCGAGATATTCATGATGAAATTGGGCAATATTTAACGGCCATTCATGTGGATGCAAGTGCGATTTTGAGCGCAAGTAAAATATCAAGTGCGAAAGAAAGTGCCATGGCAATTAGCAATATAACGCGACAAATGATGGATATGGTGCATGAGTTATTGCAACGATTGCGTCCGCGCGTTTTAGATGAGCTCGGCTTAGGGCTGGCATTGTCTGAGCATATCCATCATTGGAGACAACGCAATCGTAGTGTTTCGATTGTTCAGAGCGTGAGTGGGCAGCTTGGGGAGGTAGATGAAGCGGTTGCAATTACGGCTTATCGAGTAGTACAAGAGTGTTTGACTAACATCACCAAACATGCAAATGCACGTAGATTAACCATTAACGTAAGTGCAACTGAACATAAAATTTTGATTGATATTGAAGATGATGGCGTTGGTTTTGATAAATCGCGCATGACAAATCGCTACGGGTTGGCTGGAATGCGAGAGCGCGTGTTGGGTTTGATGGGGAGTATGGAAATTGAAACCACGCCTAATGCAGGTACAAAAATTCATATTCGCTTGCCTAAGCACGTGCTGATGGAAGAGGAAAATAATCAATGAGTCAAAGTAAGGTGTTGCTTGTAGATGACCACGAAGTGGTTCGCTCAGGTTTACGCAGATTGTTAGAGTCGAATAAATCGATTGCGGTAGTGGCTGAAGCAGACTCGGGTGAACACGCATATCAATTGTATGTGGATTTTAAACCAGATGTGGTCGTCATGGATTTATCTATGCCTGGCATGGGGGGGCTAGAAGCGGCAAAACGTATATTGCAACGTCATGCGAGTGCCAAAATCATTATTTTTTCCATGCATGAGGCAGTCTCTTTTGCAGCGCAGGCACTTAAAGCAGGAGTGCGTGGGTATGTGACTAAAACAGGGGCTGCTGACGACTTGATGATTGCAGTCAATGAAGTGTTGCGAGGTAAAACCTTTTTAAGTGCAGGAATTGCGCAAAAAGTTGCATTGCAAACCTTAATGGGCGATGACGACCCCTTGCATTTGCTCTCATCACGAGAATTTGAAGTATTTAGATTGCTGGCGGAAGGTAAAAAAATGGAAGACGTGGCGGATATGCTGAAAATCAGCCAAAAAACCGTAGCCAATTATCACACTATGATTAAGCAAAAATTGGGCGTTTCTAGCCCGATTGAAATGGTGCGGTTGGCCATGCGGCACGGCTTAATTGAAGAGTAAATGTAGTTAATTGATAGTAAAATTTTAAGGAAATGTATGAAAAAGCAATTGATTAGCAGTATGACATTGGTATTTGCCCTGTTAGTTTCAAATGAGGTTTTTGCGGGTTTTGATGAAGGTAAAGCTGCTTTTATGGCACGTGATTTTGCCACCGCGCTTAAAGAGTTTGAGCCGCTTGCCAAGAGCGGAGACAAGCAAGCGCAGCATATTTTGGGCATGATGTATGACGAAGGCCAAGGAGTAAAGCAAGATTACGCCAAAGCCGCTGAGTGGTATAAAAAAGCGGGCAATCAGGGCAACCAAGATTCGCAATATAACTTAGGTGTGATGTATGCGCAGGCGCAAGGCGTAGCGAAAGATGATAATGAATCATTTAAATGGTTTGAAAAAGCTGCAAAACAAGGCCATATTTTGTCGCAATTTGCGCTTGGCAGACTTTATAC
>JABFSF010000128.1 GCA_013140755.1 Methylotenera sp.
CTATAATTACATCATGAGGTTAAAAAAATAATAACCTAAATATCTACTAAACACTATTTAAATCTAGCGGATGATTTATAGCAAAGATGCCTCAAGGATGCGGCGTTTTGTTAGTCCTGGCAACACCTTACCACCGCCCTCTAGCCAGTCGTTGCCTTTGCTTATCAATATCATCACACAAAATTATCTTGATTAAAATATGACAATGTCACTGATTCATCAACAATCACTTCTCTAACAACTGCTTCACGGGTGCATAGCTGCGCCTATGTACAGGTGAAACGCCATATTGCTTGAGTAAGCTGATATGCGCTGCGGTTGGGTAACCTTTGTGTTGAGCAAAGCCATACATGGGGTATTGTTGGTCTAGTACATACAATTGGGCATCTCGCGCGGTTTTTGCCAAGATGGAAGCCGCTGAAATGGCTTGAACTTTGCTATCGCCTTTAACAATCGCCTCACAAGGCCAGTTGATTTTAGGGCGTTGATTCCCATCTACCTGCACCAGCACCTCTGGTAGTTGTGGTGCATTTTCAAGCTGTGCTTGCACCTGCTCTATGGCACGTTTCATCGCCAACAGGCTCGCTTGAAGAATATTGATGTTGTCAATTTCCTCTACGCTACTGCTCGCAATTGCCCAAGCGTATGCACAGGATTTAATTTCAATGGCGAGTGCATCACGTTTTTTCTCAGAGAGCTTTTTTGAGTCAGCTAAGCCGATGATAGGTTTGTCTGGGTGAAGTATGACGGCAGCAGCATACACGGCACCAGCCAAAGGTCCCCGCCCTGCTTCATCTACACCGCAGATAAGCTGTTGAGTCATTTAAGGTAGGCTAAAATCGCATCCGCTGCTTTTTCTGCGGTATTTTGACGTAAGCGGTGATGTATTTCAGTAAACTCTTTTTTAATTTCAGCTAGCTTGTCTTTATCACTTAACATTGCTAATGCTGTTTCAGCAAGTTTTTCAGGATTCGCGTCATGTTGTAGCAACTCTGGCACTACAAATTTTCCCGCCAATATATTGGGCAAACCTACATAGGGTTGCAAACGCATTCTCTTCAATAATTGCCAACTCAATTGCGACATCTTATAAGTAATCACCATTGGTTTTTTTAACAACGCAGCTTCTAAAGTAGCCGTACCTGATGCCACAATGACCACATCTGCGGCTTCCATTGCGTCGTGTGCGTGTCCAAACAATAGTTGCATGGGTAGTAGGTTTTCTTCACTGTACATCACTGCTTCAAAAATTTGGCGTGTTTCTCGCGTAATTAACGGTACTAAAAAAACAGCATTCGGTCGTTGGGCGTAAATACGCTTTGCGGTTTGCACAAATAAATCCGCATGTTGTTTGACTTCACTTTGGCGACTACCTGGCAACATCGCCACAACTAAAGCCGATGCATTAAGCTTTAAAATGTCGCGTGCGCTATTCATATTAGGCTCTAATGGCAACATATCTGCCAAGGGATGCCCCACATACGTTACAGGAATATTTTCTTGTTGATACAAAGCTGGTTCAAACGGAAATAAAGCCAGCACTTCTGTCACCGCTTGTTTGATTTTTTTGATACGATTTTTGCGCCACGCCCAAACCGATGGACTCACATAGTGTATGGTTTTAATGCCTTGTTTTTTTAGCTTTTTTTCAAGCCAAAAATTAAAATCTGGGGCATCAATTCCAATAAACAAATCAGGTGGATTGCTAAGAAACTGCTTAAAAAGGTTGCGCCGTAACTTAAGTAAACCGCATAAATGCTTAATCACCTCAAGATAACCGCGTACGGATAATTGCTCCATCGGGTAAAGTGATTGCGCGCCTTCTCGCATCATTTTAGGCCCTGCAATGCCTACAAATTCAATGTCAGATCGTTTTTTCTTAAGTGCTTGTATCAGGTGGCTACCTAACAAATCACCCGAGGCTTCACCCGCCACAATGCCAATTTTAACCATGATGCAAAATAATTAACGAACAATACCGCGCGTTGAAACGTTTAGAAAATCAACCAAAAGCGCAATTTCTAGTGAGCTAAGTTGCATTTGCGCTAGTTCTGCTTTTGCTTCATCTAAGGTTAGCCCTTTGCGGTAAAGCGTTTTATAAGCGCGTTTAATTTGCAAAATACTCTCGGCTGAAAACCCTCTACGCTTTAAACCCTCTGCGTTAATGCCATGCGGTTTGGCATCGTAACCAGCCGCTGTCACATAAGGTGGAATATCTTTAAATACCACAGAGCCTACAGCGGTAATGACATGTGACCCAATTTTACAAAACTGATGTATCAGGGTAAAGCCACCTAAAATCGCATAATCATGCACGTCCACATGCCCAGCCAAGGATGAGTTATTCGCAAATATCGTGTGGTTTCCTACATCGCAATCGTGCGCAATATGCACATAAGCCATAATCCAATTATTGTGCCCAATTTTAGTGGTGCCTTTATCTTGCACTGTGCCACGATTAAACGTGCAAAACTCACGAATAGTGTTGTTATCGCCTATTTCTAACAGCGTTGGCTCACCTTTATATTTTTTATCTTGTGGTGCTTGCCCCAAAGATGAAAACTGAAAAATTTGATTGTTTTTACCAATCCTTGTTGGGCCGTTAATCGAAACATGGCTGGCAATGCACGTGCCTGCATCAATTGTTACATCTGCGCCAATCACTGAATAAGCACCTACTTCAACCGTTGAGTCAAGCTCTGCGCGCGGGTCAATAATCGCGGTAGAATGGATTTTTACTGTTTGCATTAAACTTTTCTTTTTTTACATTGATACTGTTAACGATTTAATTTAACAAATTACTTTTCAATCGCTTTCAAGATACACATCATTTGAGCTTCAGCGACTACCGCGCCATCAACGCTTGCCACGCCTGAATACTTCCATATTCCTTTTAAAATACGGTCAATTTTAACGTTTAAAATAATTTGATCCCCTGGTGAAACAGGTTTTTTAAAACGGGCACTATCTATCCCTGCAAAGTAATACACCGAGTCATCGCTCGGTTTAGTATCCATTGTTTTAAAAGACAATATAGCTGCAGCTTGCGCCATCGCTTCTACAATCAACACGCCAGGCATCACAGGGTGATAGGGGAAATGTCCTGGAAAATACGGCTCATTGACACTCACATTTTTAATGGCGGTAATTTCTTTACCTAACTCCATTGATACCACACGGTCAATTAACACAAATGGATAGCGATGTGGCAAGTGATCTAAAATTTCATGAATATCCATCGCCGTTGAACTTGTTTTTTCAGTCATTTTTCTCTACTTATGTCTTTAAATAATTATTTATCGGGCTTACTAAGCAGTCATCACAGCTTAGATTTTAATTGCGTCAACTCTTTTTCAAGCTGTTTAACTTTGTCTGCAAGCACATCTAGGTGACGTATTTTTGCTGCTGTATTTAACCATGCCTTATGTGTTTGAAATGGCATCAGCGCAGTATAAGTATCTGCAACAGTTAAAGAGCGTGTAATCATGCTTCCAGGTGAAATCGTGACATTATCTGCAATCTCCAAATGCCCTAAAATCATGGCAGCACCACCAATTTTACAAAACCTACCTACTTTAGCACTGCCTGCGATCCCTACACAGCCTGCAATAACAGTATGTGCGCCAATAATGCAGTTATGACCAATTTGCACTAAATTATCTAATTTCACGCCCTGCTCTACTACAGTATCATCTAATGCACCGCGATCTATCGTTGTGTTCGCCCCAATATCAACATCATTTTGGATAATTACGCCACCCACTTGCGGAATTTTAAGCCACTGACCCGCTTCTTGCGCATAACCAAAGCCATCTGATCCAATCACAGCACCAGAAAACACATGGCAATTCTGACCAATTTCACAATGGTGTTTAATCACCACATTTGGCTCTAGGCAGCTACCTTCGGCAATCACTACATCGTGTTCAATCACACAGCCACTGTGAATCACTACACCATCAGCAATCACAACATTTTCGCCAATCACCACCAACTCACCAATGCTACAAGTAGGTGAAATTTTTGCAGATTGATGTACAACCGCTGAAGCAGCAACGCCAACAGGGCTCACTGCCTGCGGATTTAAAAAGGCTGAAACTTTAGCAAAGTACGCGTAGGGATTTTCAACGATAATTTTAGGCTGTGTTGTTAAGTGCGCATGTGCTTGCTTTAAAATAAAAGCACTTGCCTCACTTGAAACAAGTGTTTTTTGATACTTAGTATCGTTAATAAATGCAATATCACCTGCTTTAGCATTGACTAATGAGGATACACGATGCACCATCACGCCATTATCATCAACAACTAAACCACCCAAGGCTTGAGCAATAGCTTCTAATGAGTATTGCTTACACATTGCTTTTAAAACCTAATGAAGCCGCCAATAGACCAATCACTTAATCAACTTTACTACTTTTTACCCAACATTTTTAACACTTTATCGGTAATGTCAATTTTTTTACTGGCATACGCCACACCACTGTAAACCACTAAATCATAGCCTTCAGTTTCAGAAACTGACTGAACTGCTTTGTTAATACGATCCTGTAATGCGCCTAGTTCTTCATTTTTACGCAAGTTAATATCTTCGCGCAGTTCGCGTTGCTTACGTTGAAACTCAATCTTAATGTTTTGTGCATCACGCTCTTTGTTGCGACGCTCAGACTCTGAAAGTGTTAATCCTTCTTTATCTAACACCGACTCTAAATCTTTAATCTGCTTCGCCATACGATCCAACTCTTGCGAACGCGGACTAAATTCTTTTTCTAATTTTTTGCCGCTTTCAGCAGTTTGTGGGGCTTCTTGCAAAATTTTATCGACTTGCACATAGCCGACTTTTAATTCCGCCGCATGAGTATTCAATGCAACCATCAAGCAAGTTGCTAACAAAAAACTTTTAAATAATTTACTCAATTACACTCTCCTAAAAATCAATGCTCTTACATGTTCACATTATGCCACAAGCAAAGCATGAAGCAGATGAATACTAAAATTGCTGCCCAAGCTGAAACTGAATAGATTCTGTTTTATCGCCAGCTTGGCTATTCAACGGCTTAGCATACACTAATTTTAACGGCCCAAACGGTGAGAACCAACTTAAGCCCAAACCTGTAGAGTAACGCAAGTCACCTAAGCTATAAGACTCATCTGCCCCATATACGTTACCCGCATCCACAAATGCACTTAATCTAAACTGTTTAGAATCTTTTAACCCTGGAATTGGTAAGAATAATTCCGCATTACCTAACAAACGCTTAGTGCCGCCTAAACGAAACTCTTCCTTAGTCACTGCATCAATACCTACAGGACCGAGCGAACCATTGTCGTACCCACGCACAGAGTTTACACCACCCAAATAAAAGTTTTTGAAAAAAGGATAATCTTTACTTCCATAAGCATCCGCATAGCCAATTTCGCCATTCAGCATAAAAGTAAAGCCTTTGAATATTTCTTTGAACCACGCGTGTTTATAATCAATTTTATAATACTCTAAATCAAGCACAGGCAACGAAACCTCAGCACTTAATCTTTGCAATACACCATTATTAGTAAACATGATGCTGTCCCGAGAATCATGCGTCCAGCCTACACTGGCAACTAACGAGTTAGAAGTACAACTAGACTTTAGTTCACAAAAATCGCGGTATTGTTGTGGTCCGTCACTAGGTAATGTTAAATCTGTAAAATCTGTAGCCAAGCCAAAATTAAGACTGTCTCTCTCATTTAAAGGTACACCAAATCGCACCCCCGCTCCATAAGATGAGCTATTATAACTTCCGATACTCAAAGAACTCGTATCTACATCACGGCGATATAAATCAATGCCTCGGCTTACACCATCTGGTGTGAAATAAGGGTCTGTGTATGATAAAGAGTAAGTCGTGTTTACTTTGCCCGTATTGATTTGTGCACTAACACGGTTACCTGTTCCCAAAAAGTTATTTTGATTGACGGTAATCCCAAATACCACACCTTCACTGCTTGATAAACCTGCACCAAACTGCACACTACCTGTTGATTTTTCAGTCACACTGATATTTAAATCTACTTGGTCAGAGGTGCCAGCCACTGCGGGCGTTTCCACATTCACATCTGAGAAAAAATCAGTGCGTGTAATCCGCTCTTTTGAGCGGTTAATTTTATTAGATGCATACCAAGCAGACTCTAATTGACGCACCTCTCGGCGAATAACTTCATCACGCGTACGCGTATTGCCCACCACGTTAATGCGGCGGACATAAACACGTTTACCTGGATCCACAAAAAAAGTAAACGAAGCTGTATGCTGCTCTTTATTGATTTCAGGAACAGGGTTCACATTCGCAAAGGCATAGCCATCATCACTTAAACGATCACTGATGGCTTTACTTGTTTGCGTAACATTTTCGCGGCTGAAAGTATCGCCTGCCTGCACCAGCATTAACTGCTTCAACTCATCTTCTGGCACTAAAGTATCACCCGCAAGTTTAACTTCAGAGATTTTATATTTTTCGCCTTCGGTAATATTCACAGTAATGTAAATATCCTTTTTATCAGGCGTAATTGAAACTTGTGTTGAATCAATATTAAACTCAAGATAACCTTGATTCATGTAAAAAGAACGCAATGCTTCTAAATCTGCATTGAGTTTTTGTTTGGAGTATTGGTCGTCTTTATTCCACCAACTCATCCAATTTGGCGTGGTAAGTAAAAATTGTGCGCGTAAGTCATCCATCGTAAACGCTTGGTTGCCCACGATGTTGATGTCACGGATTTTTGACACTGCGCCTTCTTCAATTTCAAACCGAACCGCTACGCGGTTACGCTCTAAAGGCGAAACGACAGTTTTAACCGTTGCGCCATATTTACCTTGAGCTAGGTACTGACGTTTGATTTCTTGCTCTGCTCGGTCTAATTGCGATTTATCAAAAATCTGACTTTCTGAAATACCAACTTGCTTTAAACCTTCTTTCATTTTATCAGTAGGAAAAGATTTATTACCGCTAAAATCAATTTGCGCAATCGCTGAACGTTCCTGCACCGTTACCACTAACACATCATTTTCATTTTCGATGCGTACATCTTTAAAAAAACCTGTGTTATACAAAGACTTAATGGCTTGTGAAGCTAAATCATCGGTCATGGTTTCGCCTACTTTAATAGGCAAATAACTAAACACCGTGCCAGCTTCAGTACGCTGAATACCTTCAACGCGAATATCTTTAACAATAAAAGGTTCAGCCGCTAGCGCAGTCTGAGAAAAAAGTGCAATAACAGCACTTAAAATATAATTTGTTTTTAGCTTCATACTACCGTTCTAGTCAATAAAGACGTGAAATAACGCTGACTTTTTACTTAGGTAACCAAACGCACCATATCATTAAAAAAAGCCACACAAAAGAGCAAACCCAGCAATCCTAAACCAATGCGCTGACCAAACATCATGGTGCGCTCAGACACAGGACTACCTTTCAAAATTTCTACGATATGATACATCAAATGACCGCCATCTAACACTGGAACAGGCAGTAGATTAAATACACCGATGCTCACACTAATAAATGCAAGGAAACTCATAAAAATAACCATTCCCATGCCAGCACTTTGCGCTGCAAACCCCGCGATGCTAACAGGACCACTCAGACCTTTCCATGATAATTCACCTGTCAAAATACCACCCAGCATTTTTAAGGTGAGCGTGATTGTTGCCCATGTTTTTTCAGCCGCTTTGACCAAGGACTCAAGTGGCGAATAGCGCGTTTTAGTAAACACCTGATCAATTTCAAACTGCTCTACTCTAAAAGCTACACCAATACGTCCTTGAACAACTTCCCCTGTTTTTGTTTTTACAGTTTCAGCCTCTGGCGTAACTGTAAGTTCAAGTTGATCAACATCGCGGCGTACTAAAATTTTGAGGGGTTGCTCAGGGCTCGCTTGCACTATCTTAACAAAAGACTCCCAATCGCTGATTGCTTTGCCATTCACACTTTGCACCATGTCTTTGGTTTTAAGCCCCGCTTTTTCAGCAGCACTGCCTTCAACAATCTTGCCGATTCTAGGCAGAATAATCGGGCGTTCCATACCAAGACCAATTTTCTCCATAATGTCAGCATCTACATCATTTTTATCTAAGCCACTTAGTAGAAGTAAGCGCGTTTGTGACACTTTCTCTTGATTGATGACCTCCACAGGAATCGGGTGCTTTTCAAGCGAGTAATCTAAAAGTTCCCAACGCATGTCTTGCCAGCTATCAATTTTTTTACCAGCAACGCTTTTGACTAAATCACCTTTTTCAAAGTGCGCCTGATACGCAGGGCTATCTTTTGTAACTTCACCAATCATGGGCTTCATATTGAGAATACCCATCATAAAAACAATCCAAAATAGCAACATCGCGAATACAAAATTAGCCATTGGCCCAGCAAATGCAATCGCCATACGCTTCCACACTGATTGGCGATTGTAAGCACGTGCTACCTCGCTTACTTCAAGAGTAATGCCTTTATTCAACATTTCACGCTCATCTAACATGCGCACAAAGCCCCCTATGGGTAGCATGGCAATCACATATTCCGTTTGGTCTTTACCTAGCTTTTTTTTCCATAGCGGCTTACCCATACCGATTGAAAACTGTAATATTTTTACCCCGCACCAACGCGCCACTTGGTAATGCCCAAACTCATGAATGGTGACCACTGCCCCTAT
>JABFSF010000067.1 GCA_013140755.1 Methylotenera sp.
TCCAGTAAATCCTCTTCTTGCTCTTCTTGTGCATTGAGCGATTTAAAGCCTTCACGCACAATCACATGGCAGGTAGTGCAAGCGCAGACTTTATCGCATGCATGGTCAATATCAATGGCGTGATTGAGTAGGTTGTCGCAAATTGAAACGCCTGTTTCAGCTTCAAAAGCCGCACCTTCAGGGCAAAGCTCAACATGGGGGAGTACGATGATTTGTGGCATTTTATTTCCTTTAGAGGACGCAATGAATTGCGCCCCTACAACTTTATATTCTCTATGTTTTTACCTGCAAGCGCACGGCTAACACTGGCATTCATACGCGCTTGAGCAAACGCCTCAGTGGCGTGATTAAGGGCTTCAACACCTTTATTGATGGCGATAGCATCTTCAGCTTGTGCAGTGGTTTGCAATTGTGTAATTTCAGCTTCAATGGTTTGTTTTTCCTGTAGAGAAATGAGCTGGCCATCATGCGCTAACGCCTGCGTAACCGATTGAATAATTGCACCAGCATTCACGCGGGCTTCAGCCAGCATCCGTGCTTTTTTGTCTGCTTCTGCGCCTGCATAAGACGCTTTTAACATGTGTGTGATTTCATCTTCATGTAAGCCATAAGAGGGCTTCACCAAGATATTGGCTTCAACGCCACTGGTTTGTTCGCGGGCTGAAACGCTAAGTAAACCATCGGCATCCACCTGAAAAGTGACACGGATACGTGCCGCGCCTGCCGCCATCGGGGGAATGCCGCGCAACTCAAAACGTGCGAGTGAGCGACAATCGGCGACTAACTCACGCTCACCTTGCACCACTTGTAAACTCATGGCAGTTTGACCATCTTTGTAAGTGGTAAAGTCTTGCGCACGCGCCACTGGCAAAGTGCTATTACGTGGAATAATTTTTTCTACCAAGCCGCCCATGGTTTCTAGTCCGAGTGAAAGCGGTGTAACATCCAGCAGCAATAAATCATTGTCGCTACGATTTCCTACCAGTGCGTTAGCTTGTATGGCTGCACCTAGGGCAACGACTTTATCAGGGTCTAAATTGGTGAGAGGTGTCTGTTGAAAGTAATCTTCTACCGCATGGCGTACTTGTGGCATACGCGTTGCTCCGCCCACTAGCACCACACCTTTAATGTCAGCAATATCAAGCACTGCATCACGCATAGCTTTGCGCGTAGGGGCAAGGGTTTTGGTGACTAAATGCTGCGTAAGTTCTACAAACTGTGTGGCAGAGAGCGTTACGTCCACCAGTGTACCATTGCTTAATTTTCCTACAATTTGCGCTTCAAAATTATCGGTAAGCCATTCTTTAGCTTGGCGCGATTTTGTGAGTAAAAGCCGTGTATCTTCTTCGTTAAGTGGGGTAAAGTGACTGCTTGATTCTCGTACTTTATCTAGAACCCAGCAATAAATGCGGTGGTCAAAATCGTCACCACCTAATGCAGAATCACCATTGGTGGCGAGCACTTCAAATACGCCTTTGGTGAGCTTTAAAATGCTTACATCAAATGTGCCGCCACCTAAGTCGTAAATTACATAAGTGCCTTCAGCGTTATTATCTAAGCCATAAGCCACAGCAGCGGCGGTGGGTTCATTCAGTAAGCGCAGCACATTTAAGCCTGCAAGCCGTGCGGCATCTTTGGTGGCTTGGCGTTGGGCATCATCAAAATAAGCAGGTACGGTAATCACTGCACCTGTGAGCTCACCTCCTAATGAGTGTTCTGCGCGGATTTTAAGTGCTTTTAAAATTTCAGCCGAAATTTCTACAGGTGTTTTTAATCCTGCACGCGTTTGTAATTGCACTTGTTTATTGGCTGTTGCATCTTCTAAAAAGCGGTAAGGAATATGCGCTCTGTCTGCAATATCATGCAAACTTCGCCCCATAAAGCGTTTGACTGAAGCAATGGTGTTAATCGGGTCTGCACTTTGTTGCGTTTGCGCTTCATGGCCTACCACCACGCCATCAGGCGCATAGCGTACCACTGAAGGTAACAGCGCATGACCATGCGCATCTTGTAGCACCGTACTCATACCACTACGTACTGTGGCAATAAGTGAATTAGTTGTGCCCAAATCAATGCCTACAGCCAGCTTGTGCTGGTGTGGTGCGGCAGATTGACCTGGTTCTGAGATTTGTAAAAGTGCCATAATTTATTTATTTTTCAGCCACAGAGAACACAGAGAAAATCCAATGCTAAAGTGCTTTTCCTCTGTGTTCTCTGTGGCGGAATAGTTTTTCATATATCTAACTGTTCAATTGCCATGCTAATATCTGCGCCTACTTTGTCAATAAAAACCAGCTTGCGCGCAACATCCGTGGCAGTTTGATAATCTTTTTTTGTATCAAACTGTATGGAAAAATCTGCTTGTAATTGCTTCGCCACAGCTTTAAGTTCACGCGCCAACGTCTCTATTGCGTTTAAATCGCGTGCTTGCTTGGCATTTTCTAACTGTTCGCGCCATTCCATTTGTTGCATTAAAAAGTCTGATGGCATGGCGGTGTTGGTTTCACTAATTGTTGTGATTCCTTGCAGGTCAAGCAAATATGCGGCTCGCAGGGCAGGCTGTTTTAATG
>JABFSF010000081.1 GCA_013140755.1 Methylotenera sp.
CGCTTGAAAACGTCATGCTACCTCAATGAGCTGTGCTCGGGCATCCAGATAAAGCCATGCAAGCGCGTGCGGCAGAACTGATAGATAAGTTGGCTTAACCCAATGGAAAGCGCACCAAGCGAACGATTTATCAGGCGGGCAACAACAACGCGTAGCCATTGCACGTGCGCTCGTGATGAACCCAGCCTTGGTATTGGCCGATGAACCGACTGGTAATTTAGATACCAAATCTGCAGATGGTGTGTTTGATTTAATGCGCGATATGAATAAAACTAATGGCACTACATTTTTAATTGTGACCCATGACCCAAGGCTAGCAAGGCGATGTGACCGTATTATTGAGTTAGTCGATGGCCTAATTGCTTCGGACAACATCAATTTGAATGTACTAAAAAATGACCCTGATGGACATTAAAAAGTGCTTTCTCAGTTACACCTGTACTGTAAGCTGAGTTGAGACTAGCTAGCTACTCTGCTATATAATTTCATTTTTTTACCCACTAGCTATAGAGCTTTTGAGTCATAAGCCCCGACAACAATCTAGCACAGAAGCCAAATTACGCGAGCTATTGCAACAGCGCATCCTCATTTTGAGTTTTTAGTGGATAAAAAAATGCATTTAGGTTTAAACTGCCCTCTTAAACTTATATACTAAAACACTTATGCTTCAATCTGTTGTTTCTAAATTTTCTACCTTTGAACTATTGATTGGTTTGCGTTACACGCGCGCAAAGCGTAAAAATCACTTTATTTCATTTATTTCCCTCACCAGCATGGTCGGTATTGCACTGGGTGTTGCCGCTTTAATCGTAGTGCTATCGGTAATGAATGGGTTTCAAAAAGAACTACGTACGCGTATTTTAGGGGTAGCTTCTCATTTAGAAATTACAGGCAATAATAACCAGCTAAACGGCTGGCAGGCAATTGTCGACAGTACTTTAAAACAACCTCATGTGTTAGCCAGTGCTCCTTATATTAGTGCGCAAGGGATGTTAAGTTATGATCAAGGGGTGCAAGGCGCGATTATTCGTGGTGTTTTACCGAGTGCTGAAAACCAAGTTGCAGATTTAGGTAAGCACATGAAAGCAGGACAATTAAGTAACTTGCGAGCTGGAGAGTTTGGCATTGTATTAGGTGCAGATTTAGCCTATAACTTAGGCGCACAAATTGGCGACAAAGTGGTTGTAATGGCACCCCAAGGACAATTTACCCCCACAGGCGTTGTGCCTCGCTTAAAGCAATTTACTTTGGTGGGTTTATTCCAGATTGGCATGTATGAATACGATGCGGGCCTAGCCCTCATTCATATTGATGATGCCGCTAAACTATATCGCATGGGGCAAAGCGTATCGGGCGTGCGTTTAAAGTTAGATGAATTATTTGATGCACCTACTATCTCCACCATGATAGCCACCCAATTAAACACACCCCCAGACCCCAATCAGCAATACTTTGTGACAGACTGGACACAACAGCACGCTAATTTTTTTAAAGCGGTACAAATGGAAAAACGTGTGATGTTTATTATTCTCACGCTGATTGTGGCAGTTGCCGCGTTTAATATCGTTTCAACCTTGGTCATGGCGGTCACAGATAAACGCGCAGACATTGCTATTTTGCGGACACTAGGGGCTAGCCCTCGTAGCATCATGACTATTTTTATTGTCCAAGGTGCGCTCATTGGCATCATTGGCACAGTACTAGGTGCGCTGTTTGGCATTATCATTGCGCTCAATATAGATACCATTATCCCGCTGATTGAACGCTTATTTCATGTGCAATTTTTGGCAAAAGACGTGTATTACATTAGCGATTTGCCTTCTGATTTGGTCTGGTCAGATGTCACCACCATCGTCATCGTTTCGTTAATTTTAAGTTTGGTAGCAACTTTATACCCAAGCTGGAAAGCCAGTAAAATCAACCCTGCTGAGGCATTACGTTATGAGTAATATTCTTTCTTGCCAAGCCCTACATAAAACCTACCATGGGTTAGAAGTCGCGGTACTTAACGGAATTGATTTAAGCATTAAGGCTGGCGAGCAGCTTGCGATTGTAGGTGCATCAGGCTCAGGTAAAAGCACTTTACTGCATTTGTTAGGTGGCTTAGATACGCCAAGTAGCGGAGAAGTGCGTATTCTTGATCAAAATTTAGCCACAATGAGCGATGCTAAAAAAGGTGCCTTGCGCAATCAGTCACTAGGTTTTGTCTATCAGTTTCATCATTTATTACCTGAGTTCACCGCATTAGAAAATGTCGCGATGCCCTTGCTTATTCGACGTATGGAGCGTGAGCAAGCACTCACTATTGCCGCCCAAACATTGACAAAAGTGGGCTTACAACACCGCTTAGAACATACCCCTAGTGAGCTTTCAGGTGGCGAGCGTCAGCGTGCTGCTGTAGCCCGCGCACTCGTCACTCAACCACAGTGCATTCTCGCTGATGAACCTACTGGCAACCTTGATCGCAATACTGCTCATGCGGTATTTGACTTACTGATTGCAATGAATCAAAGCCAAAATGTGAGTTTAGTCGTGGTCACTCACGATTTAGAATTGGCCGCAAAAATGCAACGCCAATATAAATTAGTGGATGGTCGGTTGCAGCCCTTGTAGGATGCACGCTTAAGCCATGATTTTGTTTGCACTGGCTTTTGTTCTCGGTGCATTTTGTTTGCAACAAGCACCTTCACTACCTAGCTTATACTGGTATAGCTTGCCCATACCCTTTGGCCTTGCGTATTCACTTATCTCCTTAAAGTTTGCCAAGAAAACGTTGGCGGTGCTATTGTGCTTTTTGCTCGGCTTTTTTTGGGCCGCAGGTTTTGCTAGCTGGCGGCTTCATGATGCTCTTCCACACGCGTGGGAAGGCAAGCCAATTGAAGTAACTGGCGTGGTGGCAAGCATGTCAGAACGCACCGAGCGTGGCGAGCGTTTTCGCTTTAATGTTGAAAATATTCAAACGCCACACGCGGTAGTGCCTACGCATCTTTCACTCAACTATTATGCCTCTGACTATGCGGAAGAAGTTACTTCCGCGCCAGCAATCACACACTTTAAAGCAGGTGAGCGTTGGCGGCTGACTGTGCGATTAAAACGTCCTCACGGCACACAAAACCCGCATGGGTTTGACTTTGAATCATGGGCGTTGGCTGAAAATATTCGCGCAACAGGGAGCATTAAAGCTAAAGCCTTCAACCAAAAACTCACCAACTTTGTGTGGCAACCTCGTTATGTGATAGAACATCTGCGCGAATTAACACAGCAACGCATTGTGCATGTATTAGGTAGTCAAGTTTATCGCGGCATTATTCAGGCTTTAGTCATGGGTGATGACAGTCAAATTAGTGCCACAGATTGGCAACTGTTTTTACGCACAGGCACCAGCCATTTGATGTCTATTTCTGGCTTACATATCACCATGTTAGCGGGCTTGGCATTTGGCATTACAAGCTTCGGTTGGCGACGCATTCCAGCATTGGCTTTACGTGCCCCAGCCCGCAAGGCCGCAACTTTAGCGGGCGTACTCACTGCATTACTTTACGCGCTAATTGCAGGTTTTTCCGTTCCAACACAACGCACTTTATACATGCTCATCGTATTTGCACTTGCATTGTGGACTGGGCGAAAATGGGTGACTTCTCAAGTATTAGCAACTGCATTACTGACCGTAGTGTTACTTGACCCTTGGGCAGTCATTGCGCCTGGATTTTGGCTCTCATTTGGCGCGGTAGCACTATTGGCTTATGCAATGGGTGGGCGCATTGGTCATGCACATTGGCTTAAAACTGCCTTACATACGCAATGGATCGTGACTATAGGAATGCTACCTTTGCTATTAGTGATGTTTCATCAGGCTTCAATCATTTCACCCATTGCAAATGCATTTGCGATTCCACTGATTAGTTTTGTGGTCACGCCTTTGGCACTTTTGGGTAGCTTTTTACCTATTGATACACCATTGCATTTAGCCTATCAAGCATTAACACTCGGCATGAAAGGGCTGGCATGGTGCAACCAGCTCTCTATTGCCCTTTGGCAACAACATACCCCCGCTATTTGGACATTACTCCCCGCACTATTAGGGGTATTTTATCTATTACTCCCACGTGGTGTTCCTGTGCGTTGGCTTGGGCTAACTGGCTTGCTCCCCATGCTTATGATAGTGCCAGAACGCCCAGCGATGGGTGAAATGAAAATCACCGTGTTAGATGTAGGTCAAGGCTTAAGTGTTGTGGTACAAACAGCACAACATCAATTTTTATATGATGCAGGTGCAAAATACACCGCGCAAAGTGATGCAGGCTCGCGCATTGTAGTGCCATTTTTACAGGGTGAAGGTATTCAAAAGTTGAATGGATTTATGGTCAGTCATAATGATAATGACCATAGCGGTGGAATGGCTTCTGTACTCAATTTAATGCCTGTTGATTGGTTAGCGAGCTCCTTGCCAAGCATAGAAACGAATAGTCAACAAATCAAATGCTTCGCGGGGCAACACTGGATGTGGGATGGTGTGCAATTTGAGGTGTTACATCCATCATTTGAGAGCTATAACGACTTATCAATTAAAGATAATAATCGTAGTTGCGTGCTTAAAATCAGCAACGCCACAGGCAGCCTATTGCTCACGGGCGACATTGAAAAGTCAGTTGAAGAATCATTAGTTTTAAATCAAACGCCTCAACTTAAAAGTGATGTACTCATTGCGGCGCATCATGGCAGTAAAACTTCTTCCTCGCCTACTTTTATTGAAGCGGTTGCGCCTAAAATAGTTGTGTTTACTTCAGGTTATTTAAACCGATTTAAACACCCTGTGCCTCAGGTGGTTTCTCGATTCACGGCGCAAAATATCGCAAGCTACCGCTCAGACCACCACGGAGCAATTACTTTTAATTTTGCACAATCAGTCGAACTAGTAGCTTGGCGAAAAAATACGCGCAAATATTGGCATGATCAGTTGGAATAAAGAAAGCACGAAATAATCAATGTTGCACTACCTCACGCTACAAGCATTTTTTTATAAAATAAATTAAACTATTGCCATGAAAACTTCACATATCATCAATGCCGCACAGGCGATACAACAAGCTATTTTAAATAACGAGAGTACACTCGAATCGCTAGACCGTGAAATTGGCGATGGTGATCATTTTATCAACATGAAACGTGGCGCAAACACCATTGTAGAAATGCAGGCTGAACTTGCCACACTCACGCCTGATGCCGCACTTAACAAAATTGGCATGAAGCTACTGAGCACCATTGGTGGCGCATCTGGACCATTGTTAGCAAGTTTTTTCATGAGCATGGGTAAAACCTTAAAAGAAAATGGTGATGACTCTCAATTGAAAATCGCAGCGGCTTTTGCAGCAGGTGTACAGGCAATAATCCAACGTGGTAAAGCAGATATTGGGGAAAAAACCATGCTAGATGTGTTGATTCCCGTTTCTAACCAATTGGTATTACTTGCCGCACAAAATTGCGAAACTCAAAAAATTTGCACTTCACTGACAAGCGTTGCTGAAGCAGGCATGTTGTCCACCAAAAATCTAATCGCTACTAAAGGTCGCGCTGCGGGGTTGGGTGAACGCGCCATCGGGCATATAGACCCTGGAGCAAAAAGTTGCCAATTGATGGTAGAAGCAGTTTGTAAGCGTATTTTATTAGAAGCTTAGACGAGGGTAGCAATGAAAAAATTTATTAACAAAACTGATGATATCCTTAAAGAAAGCCTCAGTGGCTTTGCCACCGCTCATGCTGATTTAGTCAGCTTACATTTAGAGCCCAACTTTCTTACCCGTAAAACTAAAGCACAAAATAAAGTAGCCATTATTTCAGGAGGTGGCTCAGGGCATGAGCCACTACACGCGGGCTACATAGGCAATGGCATGTTAGATGCCGCTTGCCCTGGGCATGTATTTACCTCACCCACCCCTGACCAAATGCTAGCGGCGGCTGAATCCGTTTATGCCGATAAAGGTATTTTATTTATTGTCAAAAACTATGCAGGCGATGTCATGAATTTTGAAATGGCGGCAGAAATGCTACCTTTTGAACACGCCACAGTACTCACCAGCGACGACTGCGCTGTTATTAACAGCACTTACACCACAGGTCGGCGTGGCGTAGCGGGGACAGTGATTGTAGAAAAATGCGTAGGTAGTTTGGCAGAAAGCGGTGCAGACTTGCAAAGTTGCAAAACGTTAGGTGATAAAGTGAATCAACGCACTGCAAGCATTGGGGTAGCACTCACCAGCTGTACTGTACCTGCCGCGGGTCGCCCCACTTTTGACATTAGCGAGACAGAGCTTGAAATGGGAGTCGGCATCCATGGCGAGCCAGGTCGCAAACGTGAAAGCATGCGTGAGGCAGATGAGATTGTAATAGAGATGGCAGAGGCTATTTTGGCAGACTTCAAAGCTAAAGATTTATCCCTTAACCAACAAGAAGCCCTATTACTCGTTAATGGATTTGGCGCAACGCCGCAGATGGAACTTTACTTGATTTACCATGCAGCCACAAAACTTTTTACGGCACACGGCATTACGATTAGCCGCGCTTTAGTTGGCAACTATGTCACCGCGCTTGAGATGGCAGGAGCCTCTATCACGCTTTGCTTGCTAGATGATGAAATCAAACGGCACTGGGATAGCCCTGTGCATACTTCAGCACTACGTTGGGGAGTATAAGCCTCATTTGTTTGCAGAAATGGCAGCATCTAGCTGATTAAATAACGCTTTATGCAAGTTACGTGTGTGTTTACTCCAGTGCTGCCAATCTTTTTCAAGCGTTGCTCTTAACTCTTGGGCTTTTTCTAACTGACCTGCATTTGCCGCCCACAATGCATATTTAGCACGCGTTTGGGCTGAACCAAAACGATGCGTGGCATCAATAAACTCTTGTTCAGCTTTAAGAGGCTCTTCATTACTGGCAAAACATTGCGCAAGTAATACACTCAACTCTTCAGCTCTAAAACTATTATTTTTTAGCCTTAAATCCTGCAAAAGTGGAATTGCCAAGTGCGGTTGTTGATGATGAAACTTGGCTTTTGCCGCACCAAAACACACTTCAGGGTCACCTGCAAAAGGCCCCGCCAAACAAGCATCAAATTGCTCAACTGCCTCTGCATATGCCCCCGCACTATCTAATGCGGCGGCTAAACGCATTCTATTTTGCACGGTAGGGGTAAGATCAAACGCTTGCTGTGCCTCACGTAGCTCACGCGCAGGGTCTAGTAACTGCATAGCAACGTTGGTAACATTTTTTACCCCACGCTCCATTTTTGAGCTAGGTAAATATTCTGCAAAAAAATACACCACGCTACCAAGCAAAGGAAAAGAAAACAAAATAAGCAACCAATACATTTGCCTGCCTGTGCGCATTGCATGAACAGCAAAAAATAGTGCCACTAAAATGTGTATGCTTCCTAAAAAATACGGCATAAAAACCTTCTACTCAATTAGTCTCAACTGTGCTGTAAAGCTACTCCTGCCACAACTCACCCGTTACCATGCTATTGGGTACTGGCAAACCAAAATGTTGGTAAGACTGCTGCGTGGCTACACGTCCACGTGGCGTACGCATGAGATAGCCTTGCTGAATTAAATAGGGCTCAAGTACATCTTCAATCGTGTCGCGCTCTTCCCCAATCGCGGCAGCTAAATTATCTAAACCAACTGGACCACCACCAAATTTTTCTAGCACAGCAAGCAACAGTTTTCTATCCATTACGTCAAAGCCGAGTTTATCTACATCCAGCATTTTGAGCGCAGCATCAGCAACCTGAGCAGAAACTTTACCGTCAGATTTCACTTGCGCATAATCGCGCACACGGCGCAATAGCCTGTTAGCAATACGCGGTGTGCCACGTGAACGTTTGGCAATTTCTAATGCGCCAGAATCTACCATTTCCACCTCCAGCAAACCTGCACTGCGCTGCACAATACGGGCAAGTTCTTCTGAAGTATAAAACTCTAAGCGCGACACAATGCCAAAACGGTCACGCAATGGGTTAGTGAGCATTCCCGCACGTGTGGTTGCGCCAACTAAAGTAAATGGTGGCAAATCTAAGCGCACACTACGCGCGGCAGGACCCTCGCCTATCATAATATCAAGGCGATAGTCTTCCATCGCGGGGTATAAAATCTCTTCTACTACGGGCGAAAGCCTGTGAATTTCATCAATAAACAATACGTCGTTAGGCTCAAGATTGGTGAGCAAAGCCGCCAAATCACCCGCCCGCTCTAGCACTGGCCCTGATGTTTGGCGCATGTTCACGCCCATTTCTTTAGCAATAATGTGTGCTAATGTGGTTTTACCTAACCCTGGTGGGCCAAACAGTAATACGTGGTCTAAAGGTTCGCTTCGTCCACGGGCGGCGTTGATGAAAATTTCCAACTGACCACGTGCTTTTTCTTGCCCAATATATTCATCTAATACTTTCGGACGCAATGCACGCTCTAAAGCATCTTCACGCGGGCTCTCGGTTTCGGGGGCGATTAAACGGTCAGTTTCTATCATTTATTGCCATTTCCCTTTAAGCTTTAGCCAAAATCTTCGTGCCAACACCAACACAGGGATTCCAAGTAACAACCAAGGTAATAAGTTCACCACAAATGTAATCACATCTGCAAAACTTTCCATCAACACATGTCCTGCATTTTTTAAAGCTTGTGCCACAGGGGCAAAGAAGCCTTCTTCAGTGATGCCTTGCGCCGCAGTAAAGTTAATGTCTACTGCCACTAAATCCGTTTCTAGTGCCAAAATTTTGCGTAAGCTTACAATGCTATCCAGCTGACTTTGCGTGTGAGCGAGCTCACGTTCAACCTCAATAATATCTTTTAATTTGGCTGATTTATCGGTAAGTAACAGCCGCAATCTATCACGTAGCTCGGTTAAGTTTTTAATGTGCGCTTCGGCATCAACCACTTGATTGGTTTTATCTTCAGCGGCTTGACCATGTTGCAAAACCTCGCCATTTTTTGCCAAGCCAGTTAAAAAAATCGCCACATTTCTTGGTGGAATACGTACGCTGATACTGGCATTAGGTGGCGTATATTGCATCTCTCGGTTAAAGCTATAACGTGTTTCACGATTAAAGCTGGCATTGAGCACTTGGCAGTTTAACGTTTGGCAATGTTGCAATGTGGCATCAAATACGGCTTGCATGTTTTCTGCTTTAGTTTCAACAGTTAAGCTATGGCGTAACGCAATATACTTTTTAAGCTCAGCACTGGGTTTATTCGGCTCACTGGCTTCAGTTAAGCCTTGTTCCGCACCACCCGCCACTTTTGCTGACATTGCCATCTCAGCATCTGCCACAGAGGCTGGATATGAAGTCATTGGACTTGAACCCTCATGTTTACCGCAAGCCACGCAGACCAATAATAACATCCCCGCTAAACTGAGCTTTTTCATACCTTGACTCCCAAAGGGTTTATTTTCAAAAAAATACAAGCTGCCTACATATTTTAAGCATTATTTTGAAAGACTTTTTAATGCCTGTTTAATGCCATCTGACACACTAATTTCTTTATCAAGCACCTTTACTGCAGCCTGTGCCTCTCGCTCATTGTAACCCAAAGCTACCAGTGCGTTTAAAATGTCATAAGTCGCTGATTTTGCTTGATTAGCCGCAGGCGATAAATCCCCAGCACCCAGTTTATCTTTGAGTTCTAGCAATAAGCGTTCAGCCGTTTTTTTGCCTATGCCTGGAATACGCGTTAGCATGGCAACCTCTTGCAAACCCACTGCTTGCACCAATTCATCAATACTCACGCCACTTAAAATAGATAAGGCTGATTTTGCTCCAATGCCATTAACTTTAAGCAGTTGCTTAAACGTAGTTTTTTCTTGTGCAGTGCCAAAGCCATACAATAATTGTGCATCTTCACGCACTACAAAATAAGTGAGCAAACTCACCTTATGACCAATTTCTGGCAAGTTGTAAAACGTGCTCATTGGCACTTCCACTTCATAGCCCACACCATTGCAATCAATCACAATTTGTGGGGGATTTTTTTCTATCAATGTGCCATTTAAGCGTGCAATCATTTTGCAACCCAACATAAAATTAAAGTAAAAAATAGCGTGTGCATTAACATCGCTCTCAATGTATATTGAATCGCAGGGCACAAGTTTTGCGGTGTGGCATAAAACTGCTTAAGCTGCTGCGACGCACGCAAGCCATAAACCAATGGTATCGCAGACCATACTGCATACAAAGGCAACACGTGAACGATTACCCCGCCCAACAAGCAAATAAAAGCCAGTATCACTATCCACAAATAGACTTTAACTGCGCGTGCAGGCGATAAACGCACCACCCAATGTCGCTTACCAACCAAAGCATCAGCTTTATAATCAGGAAACTGGTTAATAAAAAGCAAATTAGTGGCCAGTAAAGCATAAGGCAAACCTACAAAAATTGGTTGCCATGCAACACTGCCGCGTTGCACAAAATCCGTCCCAATGACTAAGCCCAAAAAACCCAACAAAACACATAACTCGCCTAAGCCTCGGCTATTTAATCGCAAAGGAGGTGCCGAATAAGCCCAAGCAATGAACACACCAATACTGCCAATCATCAGCAATCCGAGCCCCACTTGCATCACCAAGTATAAGCCACCCAACATTGCCACTGCCAATAAAACATAACCCCATTGTGCAGTTTTTTGCGGTGTGATTAAGCCATTTTGAATAAATCGGCTACCTCCCGTGTAAGGATACAAACGCTCAACATTCAAAGCATCGCCGCCATTACACGCATCAAAATAATCATTCAGCACATTCACCGCAGCATGTACCAACAATGCTAACAAAACGGTTGCAAAGGCTAAAGTTGGCTGTAAGCTAACCCCATCAAACCTAGCCCCCGCGAGCCCTAATGCGCAAGCCGCAAAAGTTGCTAGTAAAAAAGCAGGGCGCGTTGCAAAAAAGTAACGTTTAATTACACTTGAATACGTTTTAACTGAAGGTTCTGTCTCGACACCCATTAGCCCATGAGCCTTCCACCCTTTACCCTAAAGCCCGCAGTTGCTAACTTGCCCAAGCCTTGCCCACCATGTGCGTGGCAGATTGCACAAGCGAGTGCATCGGCTGAATCTGGCTTTGGGGTAGCTAGTAAACTTAAAAAACGTTTTACCATTTCTTGTACTTGCTCTTTTTGCGCATGTCCATTGCCAACCACCGCCTGTTTGACTTGCAACGCAGTATATTCTGCCACTGGCAAATTACGGATGACTGCCGCACTTATCGCCGCTCCACGTGCTTGACCAAGCAACAAAGTGGACTGTGGGTTCACATTCACAAATACCTTTTCAATCGCCACCTGATTGGGCGCGTAAGTATCAATCACTTCAAATAGCCCATCTAAAATGATTTTAAGTCGCGCTGGCAGCTCTTCTCTGTCTTCGGTTTTACCTGTCGCTGTTTTAATCGTCCCACTGGCGATATAAGTGATTTTTTCGCCTACTTTTTCGATTACACCAAAGCCCGTTAAGCGCAAGCCTGGGTCTATACCGAGAATGCGTACGTTATTCATGATATCTCTGTTGACTCATTCCAAACGTACATGAAGTATCTTGTTTGATCTAGGCTCAAGATTTCTCGCTTCACTCGAAATAGCATCAACGCTTACTCTTCAATTACAGCGGAGGTATAAACATCCTGCACATCATCTAAATCCTCTAGCATGTCTAATATCTTTTGCATTTTTACTGCATCTTCACCCGTAAACACCGTTTCCATATTGGGTTTCATAATGACTTCAGCTACAACTGCTTTTAAGCCTGCAGCTTCCATTGCTTCTTTAATGGCAATAAAATCATTCGGCGGTGTGATCACTTCAATACTGCCATCTTCATCAGTAACCACATCTTCAGCACCTGCTTCAAGGGCTATTTCCATGACTTTATCTTCATCGGTGCCTGGCTCATACACCAAGCTGCCGCAATGTTTAAACATAAATACGACACTACCATCCGTACCTAAATTGCCGCCATGCTTAGTTAAAGCGTGGCGCACATCCATCACCGCACGTTGTTTATTATCGGTTAAACAATCAATAATAATGGCCGCACCGTTAATGCCATAGCCTTCATAACGAATTTCTTCGTAATTCACCCCTTCTAGCTCACCTGTGCCTTTTTTAATAGCACGAGTAATGTTGTCTGAGGGCATATTTTCTTCTTTGGCTTCTGCCACTGCCGCGCGTAAACGTGGGTTCATTGCGGTGTCTCCGCCACCTAACCGGGCTGCCACGGTAATTTCTTTAATCAGCTTGGTGAAAATTTTGCCGCGTTTAGCATCTTGGCGACCTTTACGGTGTTGAATATTTGCCCATTTACTATGACCTGCCATCTTGCTTTTCCTTTAAGTGCATGTTGGTATGAGAATTTTTTAATGGGTGTGATTTTATCATGGCAACCACCCGTAGGGACGCAATTAACAAGGTGAATGCCACAGGAAGACAAATTACTCTGGGATGTTGCGCCCCTACTCTTGCCCTTGCATCGCATCTACTTGCTGATGCTTGCGGATACTAATAGCCGAAATGATGATTAAAGCAAGAGCGATGAGACTCATGCCAATAAGCTCTTGCTGACTTGGCACTTCGTTTAATTGCAACCATGCCGACAACACACCAATAACAGGAGCGAGCATACTCGCCATACTGGCAACCCCTGCGTTTAAACGTTGCAAAGCATATAACCAAAGCAACCACGCAACTACGCCACTTAAAATAATGTTAAACACTAACGTGCCTATAAATACAGGTGTCCATTGAATGGGCGGGGTGTCAAGCATGAGCGCGTAAATCACAAGAGGAGTTGAGCCTAACAGCATTGGCCACGCGGTGATGTTAAGTAAATCTAAATGCGGGGCACGTTTATGTAGTTTTTTTGAAATAATTGCTGAAATCGCCCATGAAATCCCAGAACATAAGGCCAAAAACATGCTTAATACATCCGCCTTAATGTGTAGCGGGTCAAAAATCAGCACAATGCCAAGCAACGCAGAAAGCACCGCCAACCACTGCCAGCCTTGCACTTTTTCACCCAAAAGCGGCCACGCAAATAGCATGACCCAAAAAGGCATGGTGTAGCTCAACACGGCCGTTTTACCTGCACCTCCAATAGAGACAGCCAAAATAACCAAGCCAGTAAAGCCAATGGTTTGCAATAAACCTAACACCAGCATCGTTGGAAACTCTTTCACCGCAAGTGGGCGTTTGGTCAACGCCATCATACCGAATAAAATAATCGCACCGCTAAAAGTACGCATGGCGGCAAACTGAAACGGGCTGGCATATTGCACAGCAAGCTTCATCACCACCCAGTTATAACCCCAAATCAAGGTGAGCAACAATAAGGCAACGAAAGCTTTTATGGTGGTATTGTTATCTATCATGTGCGAATTTTACTCTTAGGTGTTTAACTTAAGTTCCAGTGCTGTTAAATCTTCAAACGTATTTAAGTTGGTGAATGCTTCGCTACACTCGCTAAAGTCAACTTCTATGTATTTTTGGCTTTTTTGCCAAATGCTAACTTTGCGCTCCCCGCTTTCTAGGTAGGCAATAAGCGAGGGTAGTACGCTTTTTTTACATAGGCAGAATACTGGGTGCGTGCTATCGTCACTGCTCGCAACGGCAATATCTGCGCGGGCTTCAAGCAAGGTTTCCATTAAACGCTGTGTTAAATCTAATGGCAACAAGGGGGAGTCGCACGGTACGGTTAATACATATTCATGCTTGGCATGTTGTAAGCCCAGCAGTAAGCCTGCCAAAGGCCCTAAAAAATCATCCGTTTCATCTTTTAATACGCGATAACCTAGCTTTTGATATTGCTCAATTTCACGATTGGCGTTGATGATGATTTCATCTACTTGCGGTTTTAAACGTGCAATCACATGGGCAATGAGCGGTTGTTGCTGTAGCAGCACCAAGCCTTTATCTGCACCGTTCATGCGGGTAGCGCGTCCGCCTGAGAGGATGATGCTAGAGATTGGCATAAGTTTTAACGCATTCCGAATCGGATTACACTTTCTGTAAATGTGCTCACCATAAAACGAAATGGAGCATATAAAAAATTGGCTGTGCCACCTTGTTCATAACCTGTATCTCGGTGGTTTATTTCATCATCTAGTATTGATTTAACGCAATTGTAAGCAGCAACGTCATTTTTACTAGATAAATATACAAGTTGGTTGTGTAAGTGCTTAATAACAACAGATTCTACAGCCCAAGTGCAAGCCATAATACCTTTTTTACCAAGGAGTGTAGAAATAAGCCCCATGAAATAGCCACCAACGCCACACAACCAAAAACTTTTACATTTGACACCACTTCGTCTATTAATTTCTTCCCAGAATAAATTTAGATGGCGCGTTTCGTCGTCTAAAAAGTTACTTAACATAGGGACATGCTGCTTCATAAAAATTTTACATATAAATAATTGTGCTTTATAAATATTGACCGCGCCAAACTCACCTGCATGATTAACTTTAAGAATTTTTGTAGCAGTTTCTAGACTATTCTTACTGTCCTGATATTTCATTACCACCCCATTATCCGCCAGTATGTGACATAAACCGAACCACGGCAGGTGCCGCGCGTTTTAAATCAAAATCATGACCTTTAGGTTTAATCTTCATACTGTTGATAATGGCTTCAATAATGGGGGCGTCATCATCAGGGTGTTGGCGCAGCAATGGCATGAGTTCAATTTTGTCATCTTGACCTAAACATAAAAACAACTCGCCTTTGCAGGTGATGCGCACACGGTTGCAGCTTTCACAAAAGTTATGGCTATGGGGAGAAATAAAGCCAATTTTTGTATGGCTATCCGCAACGCGCCAATAGCGTGCTGGGCCGCCTGTGGTTTCGGTGCTTGGCAGTAGTGAATACTTACTTTGCAATAATTTTAATGTTTCTGTATTGCTGACAAATGTGTTTTCACGGCTGTGGTCAACCAAGCCAAGCGGCATTTCTTCAATAAAGCTGATGTCAATTTTTTGGTTGATGGCAAACTCTACCAAGTCCGTCGCTTCGTCTTCATTGCTGCCACGCATCAACACTGTGTTGATTTTGATGCCTTCAAACCCCGCATGGATACTGGCTCGCAGGCCTGCCAATACTTGGCTTAAATCGCCCGTGCGGGTGATCTTTTTAAAACGTTCTGGCTTTAGGCTATCAATAGAAATGTTAACACGCTTGACGCCTGCAAGCTTGAGTTTGGCGGCGTATTTTTCTAATTGGCTTCCATTGGTAGTAAGCACTAACGTATTTAAGCCATTGAGTTGCCCAATTTGCTCAAATAACCAGAGTGCATTTTTGCGTACCAGTGGCTCGCCGCCTGTGATGCGGACTTTGCTCACGCCCAAATTAACAAATATTTTTACCAGTCGTGCACATTCTTCTAAGCTCAGCACTTCATGGCGCGGTAAAAACTGCATGTCTTCTCCCATGCAGTAAGTGCAGCGAAAATCGCATCTATCGGTGATAGATAGGCGAATATAATCAACCGTACGTCCAAATTGGTCTATCAGTTTAGGCATTTGTGGCAAAAAGCTCATACATTGAATTATGCAATAAAAAGTGTGTCTCAAGTGGTATCAACGAGTGCTTTTTTAGCTTCAATTCAGCATCAATAAGGTATATGATGCCAAAGTTACATTTAAGTTACATTTAGTCTATATTTTTTAAGACCTTGCACTTTTGGAGATTGCTTGTGACAATCGCTTTAACCCCTCAAGAACACGCAAAAATAGAAGCCCATATTCAAGCCCACAAGAATAAAGCGGGCGCATTATTGCCTTTGCTACATGCTATTCAAGATGATATTAGTTATGTGCCAGAAGCCGCTTATCTACCAATTTCAAAAGCTTTAGCATTATCCGTAGCTGAAGTGCATGGCGTGGTGACGTTTTATCATCATTTCCGTACGCATCCAGCAGGCAAACATATTTTACAAGTGTGCCGCGCCGAATCTTGCCAAGCGATGGGTTCTGAAAAGTTAGAGGCGCATATTAAAGCTACACTGGGCATTGATTACCACCAAACCACGGCAGATGGCGCAATTACGCTAGAGCCAGTTTATTGCTTAGGCAATTGCGCATGTTCACCCGCCGTGATGATGGATGATGAAGTTTATGGGCGGATGAATGCTGAAAAAGTAGCTGCGTTGGTTAAAGAAGCGAGGTGTGCATAATGGTTAAAGTGTATGTACCGTGTGACTCTACCGCGCTTTCATTAGGTGCAAATAAAACTGCGGATGCGATTATTGCGGAAGCCAAAAAACGCGGCCTAGAAATTGAGTTAATCCGCAACGGCTCGCGTGGTTTATTTTGGCTAGAGCCAATGGTAGAAGTGACGACTAGTCAAGGGCGCGTGGCTTATGCGCCAGTGCTGCCAAAAGACGTGCCGAGTTTGTTTGATGCAGACTTTTTAACAGGTGGGGCGCATCCATTAAATTTAGGCTTAACCGAAGAGCTTGCTTGGTTGAAAAAACAGCAACGCCTCACTTTTGCACGCGTGGGCATTACTGACCCCATTTCATTAGAAGATTATTTAGCGCACGATGGCTACCAAGGTCTGCAAAATGCGCTGAAGTTATCAGGCGCAGAAATCGTTAAAACCGTCACAGATTCTGGCTTGCGCGGCAGAGGCGGTGCGGCTTTTCCAACAGGTATTAAGTGGAATACCGTACTTGGCTGCGAGGCAACCCAAAAATACATTGTTTGTAATGCCGATGAAGGCGATTCAGGCACGTATTCAGACCGCATGATTATGGAAGACGACCCTTATGTGTTGATTGAGGGCATGACCATTGCGGGCATTGCCGTGGGCGCAACGCAAGGTTATATCTATTTGCGTAGTGAATACCCACATGCACTCAAAGCCTTAAATACAGCCATAGCACGTGCTGAACAAGCAGGATATTTAGGCGATAATATTTGCGGTTCAGGCAAAGCATTTCACTTAGAGGTGCGCCGTGCAGCGGGTGCTTATGTATGCGGAGAAGAAACGTCTTTGCTTGAGAGTTTGGAAGGTAAACGCGGCTTAGTGCGCTTTAAACCACCACTGCCTGCGATTGAGGGTTTATTTGGTAAACCAACCGTGGTGAATAACGTAATTTCACTTGCTTCCGTGCCGATTATCTTAGATAAGGGCGCACAATATTACGCCGATTACGGCATGGGTCGCTCACGCGGCACATTGCCTATTCAGTTAGCAGGCAACCTCAAACAAACAGGCTTGGTAGAATTGGCCTTTGGTGCAACTTTACGCACGCTTTTGTATGATTTTGGTGGTGGCTCAGCCACGGGTCGCCCCATTCGGGCGGTGCAAGTTGGCGGACCATTAGGCGCATTCTTACCTGAAAGCCAATTTGATACACCACTCGATTATGAAGAATTTACCAAAATATGGGCGGTACTTGGTCATGGTGGCATTGTGGCATTTGATGACACAGTAGATATGGCAAAAATGGCGCGTTATGCGTTTGAATTTTGCGCAATTGAAAGTTGTGGCAAATGCACGCCATGTCGCATAGGCTCTACACGTGGGGTTGAAGTGATTGATAAAATAGTCGCAAACAAAGGTAGCCCAGAACACTCCAAGACTATTCAATTGGCGCGTGATTTATCCGACACCATGCTCAATGGATCTTTGTGTGCGCTAGGCGGCATGACGCCATACCCAGTGTTAAGTGCGTTGAATCATTTTGGTGAGGATTTTGGCATAATGAAGTAGGGGCGTGATTGATCGCGCCCAATAGCGGGTTCGATGAATCCAACCCCTACGGAATTGAGGTGAATATGGACGATATTAAATACGATAAAAATATAGACTACGGCACGCCGACTAGCCAATCTACCAAGCAAGTCACGCTGACGGTGGATGATAGAGAAGTTACTGTGCCAGAAGGTGTCTCTATTATGCACGCTGCTGCTGTAGCTGGCGTGATGGTGCCTAAGCTGTGCGCAACAGATTCTCTCGAGCCGTTTGGTTCTTGCCGATTATGTTTGGTTGAAATTGAAGGTCGCCGTGGCTACCCTGCAAGTTGTCCCACGCCTGTGGCAGAAGGCCTAAAAGTACATACGCAAACACCAAAATTAGCGGATATTCGCCGTGGCACGATGGAGCTATACATTTCAGACCACCCGCTAGATTGCTTAACTTGCGCAGCCAACGGTGATTGTGAGTTGCAAGACATGGCAGGTGCAGTGGGCTTGCGTGAAGTGCGCTATGGCTATGAAGGTGAAAACCACCTTAAATCCACTAAAGATGAATCCAACCCTTATTTTACGTTTGACCCAAGCAAATGTATTGTGTGTTCACGTTGTGTACGCGCCTGTGAAGAAACGCAAGGTACCTTTGCACTCACTATTCAAGGTCGTGGCTTTGAATCTAAAGTGTCTGCTGGCAATAAAAACTTTTTAGATTCTGAATGCGTTTCGTGCGGCGCATGTGTGCAAGCCTGCCCAACGGCAACTTTAATTGAAAAAACCGTGATTGAAGCAGGCACACCTGAGCATAGCGTGACCACCACATGCGCCTATTGTGGCGTGGGTTGTAGTTTTGACGCTGAAATGAAAGGTGAAGAAGTCGTCCGTATGACTCCCAGCAAGCATGGTGGTGCAAACCATGGACACTCATGCGTAAAAGGGCGTTTTGCGTGGGGTTATGCTACCCATAAAGACCGCATTACTACGCCCATGATACGTAAAAATATCAGTGATCCGTGGCAGCAAGTAAGTTGGGATGAGGCTATTAGTTACGCCGCCAATGAATTGAACCGCATCAATCAAACCTATGGAAAAGATGCCATAGGCGGCATTACTTCAAGCCGTTGTACCAATGAAGAGGTCTATGTCACGCAAAAACTCATACGCGCTGTATTTAGCGTGAATAATGTAGATACTTGTGCACGTGTTTGTCACAGCCCTACAGGTTATGGCTTAAAACAAACTTTAGGCGAATCTGCTGGTACGCAAACGTTTGATTCTGTGATGCAATCCGATGTCATTTTTGTGATTGGCGCAAACCCAACCGACGGGCACCCCGTATTTGCTAGCCAAATGAAACGCCGCTTACGTGAAGGGGCTAAACTCATTATTGCTGACCCGCGTGAGATTGACTTAGTCGCAAACTCACCGCACATTCGCGCCGATTACCACCTTAAATTACGCCCAGGCACCAATGTGGCGTTAATTTCTGCACTATCACATGTCATCGTGACTGAAGGCTTGGTACAGGAAGCTTTTGTTAAAGAACGCTGCGAGTGGGATTCATTTGTGGAGTGGCGCGATTTTGTGGCAAAACCTGAAAACGCTCCTGAGGCTTTGTCAGAAGCGTTAGGTATCGATGCAAAAACGTTACGAGATGCGGCTAGACTTTACGCCACAGGCGGTAATGCGGCCATTTACTATGGTTTAGGGGTTACCGAGCACAGCCAAGGTTCCACCACTGTGATGGGTATTGCCAACCTTGCGATGGCAACTGGCAACGTGGGTCGTGAAGGCGTAGGCGTCAACCCATTACGTGGTCAAAATAATGTGCAAGGTTCATGCGATATGGGCTCTATGCCACATGAGTTTCCAGGCTATCGTCACGTTGCGGATGATGCAACGCGAGCTTTATTTGAATCCGCTTGGGACAGACCTTTAAGCAAAGAGCCAGGTTTACGTATTCCAAACATGTTAGATCAAGCCGCAGAAGGCAACTTTAAAGGCTTGTACTGTGTGGGCGAAGACATTGTGCAGTCTGACCCCAATACGCAGCATGTGACTCATGCCTTAGAGCAAATGGAATGCGTGATTGTGCAAGATTTATTCTTGAATGAAACTGCCATGTTTGCACATGTATTCTTCCCAGGGGCATCATTTTTAGAGAAAAGCGGCACGTTTACCAATGCAGAGCGCCGTATTTCACCTGTGCGCCGCGTGATGACACCTAAAAATGGTGGATTAGAAGACTGGCAAGTAACCGCTAAGTTAGCGCAAGCGTTGGGTTACCCAATGCATTACAACCACGCCTCAGAAATTATGGATGAAATTGCACGCTTAACTCCTACTTTCAAAGGCGTAAGCTTCAAGAAGATTGATGAAATGGGCAGTGTGCAATGGCCATGTGATGACGAGAACCCTGCAGGTACGCCCATTATGCACATTGATGCATTTGTACGCGGCAAGGGTAAATTCTTTATTACGCAATATGTACCAACCACTGAGAAAGTCAACGCAAAATACCCGCTGATACTGACCACAGGGCGCATTTTGAGCCAATACAACGTGGGTGCGCAAACACGCCGCACTAAAAACGTGGCTTGGCATGATGAGGATATTTTAGAAATTCACCCACATGATGCAGAAGACCGCGGCATTCAAGAAGGAGACTGGGTTGGCATTAGAAGCCGTGCAGGCGATACCGTTTTACGGGCGAAAGTGACTGAACGTGTGCAAGTGGGCGTGGTTTATACAACATTCCATCACCCAGAGTCAGGGGCTAATGTGATTACCACCGAAAATTCTGACTGGGCAACCAATTGCCCAGAATTCAAAGTCACCGCTGTGCAAATCACTCGCGTCAATCAACTATCTGACTGGCAAAAACACTACAAAACATTTAGTGAGGCGCAGTTGGCTTATGCTGGGAGAGATTTAGAAGCTGCGAAAATTGAGCTTGATTGACGCAAAGCCACTGCAAGTTGTAGTGCTAGATGCGCCACTCAGCACGTTTGATGTCACGCAATGGCAAGATAAAAAAATAGTCAACGCACATGACTGTTTAGCTGAAGAAACCCCTATCGCACTCATTTATAACGGGGTTTCACATGCAGTCATGTTGGCAACAGCACAAGATTTAGAAGACTTTGCCTTGGGTTTTTCATTGTCAGAAGGCATAGTAAAAAGCACAAGTGAGCTTTACGGCATTGAAGTTAAAACGCAACCCAATGGCATAGAACTGCATTGCGAAATTGCCAGTGAGCGTTTTGCAAAACTCAAAGAACGCAGACGCACTTTGGCAGGTAAAACAGGCTGTGGCTTATGTGGGGCGGAAAATTTAGCGCAAGCCATGCGTTACCCCGCGCCACTTAAAACGCAGGTTAAATTTAAAGTAACCAGCATTAGCAAAGGCTTACAGGGTGTTCAAGCGCAGCAAGCTTTGCAACAAAAAACAGGCGCAACGCACGCCAGTGCTTATGTGTTAGCAAATGGCGAAGTAGCCTTGGTGCGTGAAGATGTAGGCCGACATAATGCGCTAGATAAACTAATTGGCGCGTTAGCAAAAACTAATTTCGCGCAAGATGGTTTTATCATCACCACCAGCCGCGCCAGTTTTGAAATGGTACAAAAAACCGCAAGTGCTGGCGTGAGTATGTTGGTTGGAGTTTCAGCCCCAACGGGGCTAGCAGTGCGTGTAGCAGAAGCTTGTGGCTTAACTTTGGTGGGTTTCGCACGCGAAAAACGCTGTGTGATTTATAGCCATGCAGAACATGTTTTAACTGAAAAGTAGAGTATAACTAATGGACATTCAACGCTTAATTTCTATGGCCAATCAGATTGGGGATTTTTATGAATCCTACCCCAACCAAAGCCACGCACAGCATGAGATTGCGGGGCATTTGAATAAATTTTGGGCGTTACCCATGCGCAAACAAATTGCACAATACGTGAATGAGCAAGGCGGCACTGGCTTACACGCTGCCGTGCAAGCCTCCATTAAAGCCCATTTGCAGCTTTAATGTCAGTTGTGCAAACAGAACTTTTAACCCTCATCCCGCTCATTTTCTTTGCTGCACTATTATTTTCATCCGTTGGTCACGGCGGTGCCTCAGCTTATTTAGCAGCAATGGCTTTGGTGGGCATGGCACCAGCGCAAATGCGCCCTGCGGCACTGGTGTTGAACGTATTTGTAGCGAGCATCGCTGTTTATAAGTTTTACCGCGCGGGCGCTTTTTCATGGGCTTTATTTCTGCCCTTAGGTCTCGCTGCGATACCTACTGCGTTTATCGGTGGCGTATTAAGTTTGCCTAGTCACATCTATAAACCTATACTAGGCGCAGTGTTGCTGATTGCCGCTTGGCATTTATTTAGCCGTGCCAAACGGCTAGACAATGAAATAATCAATCAGGTATCTAAGCCAATTTTACTAGGCGTGGGTGCGTTATTAGGCTTGCTTTCTGGCTTAACGGGCATTGGTGGTGGTATCTTTTTAAGCCCACTATTATTAGTCTTTAAGTGGGAAAAAACCAAGGTAATTTCAGGTGTAGCGGCCGCCTTTATTTTGGTGAACTCAATTGCTGGGCTCACTGGCGTGTTAATGAAATCAACAACATTACCCAGCGGATTGCCTTACTGGGTGATGGCGGCAGTGTTAGGTGGTTATATTGGGGCTGAATATGGAAGTAAACGCTTAGCAAATCCAACTATCCGAAGCCTACTCGCCTGCATCTTGGTGCTAGCAGGCACTAAGATGTTATTTTCGGGATAGCGTTCTACTTAACGCGCTGATACAACCTAAAACCTTCTTTTCTGTCTGCAATACGCTTGCCACGCCAAATCAGTTTCCACTCATCGCTTGGCTGCATTCTACCAACACCTCTTTCATCTTGAATCAGATAAAAATCACAATGCATAGGTTGATTAGCCTCTAATGCTTGCAAGTTAATACCCGTGTAATAGTGCATCAATAGCCGTTGAGATTGCCCAACATTTAAACTATTCATGCACTTGACTTGCTGTGGCATTGCCTTTTGCATATTTGCAAACATGGGCGCATAACTTTTAACGGCATCTATCCAAGGTAACCAAAGGGTCATCAAAAGCCCCCAAGCAAAGGTCATCCCCACTGCCCAGTTTGTAATGGCTGAGCGATTTGTTTGTTTGGCTCGTAAACAAGTCAATCCCCAAATAATTGTAATCAACAATGCCATGGCAAACACAAGCCAGCTAAAATGCACGGTATCACTACCTGATAAAAATTGCATCCGCGCTTTAATTTTAGCGGGGAAGCCTGTCAGCATGGCAATCCAGCCCAACCAAATTAAAAAGCCCAGTAAACCAAACAATGAAATACCAAACCAATTAAGCGCAGCCGATGCGCCACGCTTAAGGTGTTCAACACTACCTGCGGCTAAAGCCACCATAGGCAATAATAAAATCAATGCGTTAATATCTTTAGAGCCAGCACCAAACCCTAATAACACCAAGCTCACCACAAAAAAAGTAAATATCAGCTGAAATTTAGGCTTAATTAAAAGTTGATGCCGATACTTCCACGCCGCCCACAAGGCCAAAGGTAGGGCTGGCCACGCATACCAAACGAGAATGCGCACAAAGTACGCATGATTTTGTTGCCCAAAATTACCTATCTCAGATTGCACCCATTGGGCTAATAAAACTGGGTGTTTAAAGTAAAACACAAGTAGCCAACTCGCCATTAAAGGTAGCGCAATCAGCACTGCCACACTCACCACTTTTGCAAAACTTTTGGTGCGCCACGCTTTAAACAATAATGGTAATAAAGCTAATGTCACTATCAACACTAGCACTGGCAAAAAACCTTTGACTAGAAACCCTAATCCCAATGCCAAGCCTAGCAAAGCACTTGCACGCCAAGGGCGGCGTTTTGCAAGTGCTAGGGCGTAAAAACCAGTCGCCACACAAGTTAAATTGGCAACTTCAACATTAAGACTATGCGCGCTCATCACTAAACCAATCGTGCCCATCATGATAAAAGTTGCATGACGACCTACGCCGCGATACCACAATTCGCGCCCCACCATGCCTACCATCAACAAAGTAAGTGCCATCCAAAATGCGTTAATAAGTCTTGCACCATCGTGCATACTCAACCAAGGGCTGAACAATTTCGCACCCAATGCCGCTGTTAAATAATAAAGTGGGGGAGAAGATAAAGCCGCTTCACCTGCAGCCAAAGGCGCAATGAGGCTACCACCTTGCATAATGCCTTTAACAATACTGATACTGATTGACTCAAGCGGCTTCCACGGAGCATGACCCGTTAAACCCAATAGCACCCAAATAACGCACAAAACAAGCAATAGCTGAGTTTTCGCCCCCTCCCCTACGCGAGCGCGAGGTGAAGACATATTGCCTTGCCAATCATGGTCTAATTGAAATCGCATTCAAGCCCTATTGTTAAAAGTAAAAAGGCAGCCTAAGCTGCCTTTGCGTAAAATTATTCACATCTGAATGCAAATAATGCCACGATAATTCATTACATACCGTATTTTTTACGGAATTTATCAACACGACCAGCCGTGTCTAAAATCATTTGTTTACCAGTGTAAAACGGATGTGATTTTGATGACACCTCAATTTTAACTAATGGATACTCTTTTCCATCTGTCCATTTAATTGTGTCACGTGCAGCGATTGTTGAACGTGTTAAAAAGCTAAAGTCAGCACCGATGTCTTGAAACACTACTTCACGGTATTCTGGATGAATTCCATCTTTCATAATAATTGCCCCGATAATAATTGCCGAACGATACGGCAAATGTTTAATAATAACCGCGCATTATAAGCAAATAAAGACATTGATGCAAGCCCACATCATCGCGTAAATTATGCGCCAAGCACCGTAAGAGAGTTTGAAGCTGGCCGATAAGCCGGGTTCTGTTTACGTTTTGCAACGCACGACAGTCATTCATCTAGGCGAACAATTACTTGCACGCTCAAGCAACCTACCCGCTGGCAGCGCGAGCCACGCCAATACCAGCCTATTTGGTCTTGCTGCGAATGGAGGTTACCGCGTTTCACCGTAACTTAATACGCTCGTCTCTGTGGCCCTATTCCGCGCCTTATACTTGGTTTCCCAAGCTTTCAACGTACGGCCGTTAGCCGTCATCCCGCTCTATGCAGCCCGGACTTTCCTCCCTCACCTGAAGGAGACCGCAAGGGTCTTCCCCAATTTATCATGGCAATAAATTGCCAGATAAAATGTGACGGCGACTGTCTAGCCAGCTTCAAGGACATTTTAACATGCATCAGGATGCAATCCTTAAGTAATGTAGAATCGTTATAATGCCTTAAACCAACCACCATTTTATTCCATCATGCCACAAGAAAAAGCCGGACAACTTCACCCCTCATGGCAAGCCATCATTGGTGAAGAATTTGATAAACCCTATATGCAAGCCTTGCGCACTTTTTTGAAACAAGAAAAAGTCGCAGGAAAAATTATTTTTCCACCTAGCCCATTGATTTTTAATGCATTTAATCACACCCCTTTTGACCAGGTGCGCGTGGTGATTATTGGGCAAGACCCCTATCATGGGCTGAATCAGGAGCACGGCTTAAGCTTCTCAGTACCGGAAGGCGTGGCTTTACCGCCTTCACTCATGAATATTTTTAAAGAAATTGAAGCGGATCTAGGCGTAAAAATGAGTCAAAAAGGCGACCTGACACCATGGGCAAATCAGGGAGTGTTGCTACTCAACGCAACACTGACCGTTGAAATGGCAAATGCAGGCTCACACCAAAAACACGGCTGGGAAGCCTTTACCGACGCCGCAATTGCCGCTTTAAATGCACACCGCGAAGGATTAGTGTTTGTGTTATGGGGCAGCTATGCGCAGAAAAAAGGAGAAATAATAGACCCCAAAAGGCATTTGATACTTAAATCAGTCCACCCCTCGCCGTTATCCGCCCATCGCGGCTTTTTTGGCAACCATCTATTCTCTAAGATCAACGACTATTTAAGCAAACACGGACAAACTCCAATTGAATGGCAGCTTTAAGGTTACTCATAAAAATTTACCCACTCGTCTATCGCTTATTAAATGCATTTTCACTAGCCACCGTCATTCTGAGCAAAGCGAAGAATCTAGTTTTTAACTTGCGCAAACATCTGGATTCTTCGCTTTGCTCAGAATGACGGCCATGCATAGATGGTTTTGAACTTAATTCCCCTGCTACCGCGCCTAAGATTTAAATTATTTTGGGAGGATTTCGGCAAGCGGCTGTTTGAGCGAAGCGAGTTTCCGCTTGCCGCCCCAAGATAATTTAAATCTTAGGAAACAAGCGATAGGGGGTAGCCTTTTCTTTGGTTACTTACTTTTGGCTAAGCAAAAGAAAGTAACTCGCATGTCGCGCGAAAGCGACCACTTTGACATGCGCACAACAGCTCTTATCTACTACACACTAACGTGCTAAAATTTCCCATGACAATCCTTCATGCTCCCACACTTGGAACAGACCCAATCAAAGGCTGGGCAATTCACCCAGTCCATTTAGCAACCGTATATGTAAACGATGAGTACTTTCTTGCATTACGTTATAAGAACTCCATATCAAATGCAGAGTGGCATGGGAAGGAAACTGAGCAAAGAATTAATGAATTTGAAAAGAATTTAGGTCCATTTCCACACAAAAACATGACACTTTCAAGCGCTTACGATTTATCACAGTGGGCATTAGAAATGAAACAGGAAAAATATCACAAAATTTTCACTCATGCATTTATCGGCATGTGGGCAGCATTTGAAGCTGGCTTAGAAAATACTGTAGCAACGATTATTCAACGGGACAAAGTATCCGCAGAAGGGTGCGCTAAACAATTCAAAGCTGGCCGCTATCCCATTGAACAATGGCCATGGTCATCTGAAATCTGTATGGAGATTGCTCAAAAACTAGACAGTAGAGCAAAAGACCAAATCCAAAATGGTGGCGTAGATATTTTCGGCAGAGTTACGACGATATTTAAATGGATGGCTTTGGAAATTTCAACGGATGATAAATTCATAAACACCTTAGCTGAAGCTAATAAAGTTAGGAACACTGTGCTACATCGCTACGGCGTTATATCTCAAAATGATGCTAAAGATATACCAAATCTAAAGCCTTATATTGGCAATGTTATGCCAATTGATGAGCACAATTTTTTTGCTTACTACGAGGCTATTCATGGCACTTTGACCTTAATTGCAAAAAGTATTTTTAACAGCAGATTGTTAAATAAAAGCTAATCACAGCTCATGCAAACTCTGGAGTAGCAAATGAGCCCGATTATGATATTTTGTAATATGTTGACTAAAAATTAGCTACAAAACTTTCCAGTTAACTTTCTGCCCAGCCCTCAACGGCACTAACACATCCACCCCATCAAACGGCAAACTCTCAGGCACTTTCCAAGGCTCTTTCACCAATGTAATCTGCGCATTGTTGCGTGGCAAACCATAAAAATCCGCGCCATAAAAACTCGCAAACCCCTCCAGTTTATCTAATGCACCTGCCGCTTCAAACGCCTCCGCATAAAGCTCTAGCGCCGTGTGTGCGGTGTACATGCCCGCACAGCCACAGGCGGCTTCTTTCGTATGCTTGGCATGCGGTGCACTATCTGTGCCCAAGAAGAATTTAGGGTTGCCTGAAGTTGCGGCCTTAACCAAGGACAAGCGATGCTCTTCGCGCTTCAATATTGGCAAGCAGTAGTGATGCGGCTGTATGCCACCTTTGAACATATCGTTGCGGTTCATCAATAAGTGGTGAACCGTGATCGTCGCTGCGACATTCTTTGGCGCTTCTAAAACAAAATTAGCGGCATCTTTCGTGGTGATATGTTCAAACACAATCTTTAAAGCTGGATATTTTTTTAACAGCGGTATCATATGGCGCTCTATAAATACGCGCTCACGGTCAAACACATCCACGTCACTGTCTGTGACTTCGGCATGAGCAAGTAGCGGCACGCCCAGTTTTTCCATCGCAGCCAGTGCATTGGCACATTTATCTAAACTGGTCACGCCTGAGTCACTATTGGTGGTTGCTCCTGCTGGGTATAACTTAACGCCATGCACGATGCCACTGGCTTTCGCTTTGGCTATTTCATCTGCAGTGGTGTTGTCGGTGAGGTATAAAGTCATCAGAGGCTCAAACTGCTGCCCTGCTGGTAATGCCTCTAAAATGCGCTGGCGATAAGCAATCGCTAATTCTGTTGTGGTGACAGGTGGGCGCAAGTTAGGCATAACAATCGCACGGGCGAATTGTTTAGCGGTATCGGGTAGCACGGCTTTTAAGGCTGCGCCATCACGTAAATGCAAGTGCCAGTCGTCTGGGCGAGTAATCGTTAGTGTGTTTAGCGTGGTCATATTTAAGAGGTTTCTTTTAGTTTTAATGCAAATTCATACAACGTGTTTTTCTTTTCCTGCGTAATTTCTGTCGCTAGCTTTACCGCTTGTTTTAGTGGTAATTCGCTCAATAATAACTTTAATATGCGCACAGCTTCTTCAGGGAGTGCTGTGGCATCTTTCTCTGGCGCGGCTTCTACTAACAATACAAACTCGCCGCGTTGTTGATTGCTGTCCGCCTGCAACCAAGCATTGGCGCGGCTTGCAGGGCAGGTGTAAATGGTCTCAAAAGTCTTGGTCAGTTCACGCGCAAAAGTAAGCTGGCGCTCAGTTCCCAGTACGCTGGCAATATCTGCCACGCATTCCACAATGCGATGTGGTGCTTCATAAAACACTAAGGTGACGGTTTGCGCTGTTAAGCTTTCTAATACTTTACGCCTTGCAGCACCACTGGCAGGTAAAAAGCCGTGAAAGTAAAAGCCATTTTGTGTAATGCCACTCACCGACAATGCCGCAATCACCGCACTGACTCCAGCAATCGGCACCACTTTCACTCCCGCTTGTCGCACTACATTGACCACTACCGCACCTGGGTCGCTAATACCTGGCGTACCTGCATCAGTGACTAAAGCAATATTTTCACCCACTTGCAATTGCAGCAATAATTTTTCAGCCGATTGATGCTCATTATGCTCATGCACGGCAATGAGTTTTTTGCTGATGCCAAAATGGTTAAGTAAGCCAGCAGTATGGCGCGTATCCTCTGCGGCAATCGCATCTACAGATTTAAGCACTTCTAAGGCGCGCAAAGTAATATCTTGTAGATTTCCAATTGGGGTGGCAACCACATATAATATGCCAACAGCGTTCAAAATTGAATGACCTTAAAGTGATGAATAAACGATTAAGCTCCATTTTAACAACATGCCTTATTTTTGGCAGTTTATATTTACCCGTGCACGCTGAAGAAGTGCGTAATGCCACGCCACCTGTGGTTAAAAAATCCGCCCAAGCACATTATTCTGAAGGCGTGTTATGCTTAAACCAAACCGATTTAGCCTGTGCAAAACTTGCATTAGCTAATATTCCAAGCGTATCGCCTTACGCAAAACTTTTACAAGCGCACATTGCCTTAAGCGAACAGCAAACAGATGAAGCATTGCGCCTACTGTTGCCATTGCAAGCTGATAGCACGCTGATGACCGAAGCTAAAGTCAACTTACACCAATTATTAGCCCAAGCTTTTAAAACCTTAGACGATATTCCACAAGCATTACAACACTTAATACAGGCAGATGCTCTCAATTACAACCCAACTAACCAAGCGCATTTATGGGGCTTACTCAATCAGCTAGATCTAAATCAACTGATTGCGATGCGTGGCGAAAATACTGATAACAACTTTCAAGGCTGGATAGATTTATGTTTAGCTGCAAAAAATCAAAATGCAGCGGCCAGCATTGCAGATTGGATGCGTAGCTATGCAGACCATCCCGCCTTTAGCTTGGCTAAACAACTGAGCATCAACAACACGCCAACGACTACACCCGCTAGCCTAAAGGCTGAAGGGGCGATTGCATTGATTTTACCTACAGTCAATGCAGAAAATACCGCAAAAGCTGAGGCATTTAAACTCGGGCTCACAACTGCGTTAGAAAAAAATAGCTTACACAACGCAATTAAAACATACGCACCACCAGCTGCAACTGACGATTCAGCCATGCCCAACAGCCATGCGCCACAAGCACTCAGTGCGTTATACGCCTTAGCAAAAAATGAAGGTAGTGCTTATTTCGTCACGCCACAATTTGAAACTTCCGCACTGATTGAAAATCACGACGACCTACTTAAATTGCAATTTTCTCTAAAAGATGAAGCCACACGCATTGCACAATTTGCCACACATCATGCCATGCAATATATTGCTATCATCACAAGGGATGATGAAGCCTCAAAAGAGAGGTTGCAGCAATTTAAAACTGCTTGGCTCGCAGCCACGCAATTAGCTGAAAATGATGCGCACTTAACAATAATTACGCTACCAAAAAAAGCACTAGAAACTAGCCACTTGCTTGAAATTAAACCGCAAATTGCCAGCAAACCACATGACTTAATCTTACTCTCTCTCGCTGCAAGTGATGCTGCCACCATACGCCCTTATTTGGATATTAGTATTCCAACCATTGGCTTTGCTAACCTTGGCACAAGCATAGCGGGCACTTTAAATGCCATCAGGTTTACCGAAATTCCATTTTTAATACCGCAAGAAAATGATGCTTTTGCAGACTATCGTGCAGCCTCGCTACAACTTGACTCAAACGAATTGCTAAGGTGGTATGCATTAGGCGTAGATACTTTAAAGCTACTGATGGCGCAGCAACAAGACAAGCCTGATGAAACCATCATCAATGGCTTAACGGGCAAGCTACGCATTGATAAAACAGGCAACATTAGCCGTGAGCTTGCAATTGCTCGATTGACCTACAACGGCATTCAGGCTGAATAATGCTATTTGCACCCGCTCCCAAACACCTAAAAGATGGCGCAGATGCAGAACAAATAGCAGCAACTTTTTTGCAAAAAAAAGGACTCAAGCTCATAGAAAAGAATTTTCGTTGCACGCATGGAGAAATTGACCTCATCATGCAAGATGGAAAAAACTTGGTATTTATTGAAGTGCGCCTTCGGACTCAAAACAACTTTGGGGGTGCAGGTGCTAGCATTACACCCGCAAAGCAACAAAAGCTTACACGCACAGCGCAACGATATTTACAAATACACGGTGAAAGACCTTGCCGCTTTGATGCAATTTTGATGCATTCAACGGAGATAAACGCAGTAGAATGGATACAAAATGCGTTTTAAGAAAAATGACGCTAATTTTATGAATTTGACTTTTAATAAAGGATTTAAGCCATGAAACCAACACTCAAACTACTGGTCGCACTGACTTTAGCCTCTCAACTCAGTGCTTGCGTCCCCGTTATTATAGGCGGCGCGGCGGCTGGCGGCGCAATGGCGGCAGATAGACGCACCTCTGGCGTTTATGTAGAAGACGAAAACATTGAGCTTAAAACCGTTAAAAAAATAAGTGACACCTTAGGCGAAGCCGCACATGTCAATGTCACTAGCTTTAAAGGCAATGTATTGCTTACTGGTGAAGTGCCAGACCAAGTCGCTAAGAACACCGCTGGCGACATTGCCATTGCCACGACCAGTGTGCGTAGCGTAATCAATGAGCTTGTTATTGCACCTAAAACTGCCATTAGCTCACGCACCAATGACACTTATTTAACTTCTAAAGTAAAAACAAAGTTTTTATCTGAAGGTAAATTCAAAGCTAATTATGTCAAAGTGGTCACCGAAAATAGCGTCGTCTATTTATTAGGTAGCGTAACACCGCAAGAAGGCGATGATGCTGCGGAAATTGCACGCAATACCAGCGGTGTGAGCAAAGTCGTTAAAGTATTTGAATACTTACCATAAGCCCCAAATAAATGTATCGCTGCTTGAATGTTATAATGCCAATTAACGCATCATTGCTGGCTTGAGTTCACCTTTAAACCATAGCATTGAAGCCGCTTAAAAACACTAATTGAATAGAAACAATCACATGAGCATAGAACCAATCGCAACATCTCAACCCAACAATGAAATTATTATTGAAGGTCTTACTAGAGCAGGTAAACCTTTTCGCCCAAGCGATTGGGTGGATCGTATGTGTAGTACTTATGCCACGTTTGGCGAAGACCGCAAATTAAGATACTCCCCATTTCTAAAACCGCGAGTCGTCAATGGGGTACGTTGCTTGGCAGTAGATTTAAAGCTCAAGACCGTCAACCCAGATGGCTTTGCGCAACTCATGCATTTTGCTGAGGAAAACCAACTTAACGTGCTGGATGGCGCAGGTGTTAGCATTCCTGTGCCAATCTAATTAAGGCATTAGCCTAAAAACACCCTTTTACAACTCCATGCAATCTTTTGGCATTTATATCATCGGCGACGAAATACTCTCTGGAAAACGCCAAGATGCGCACTTATGTTTTGTTATCGAAGCCTTAAAAACACGGGGATTGCAGCTAAGTTGGGCCAATTATTTGGGCGATATTCCCGCACAAATTACAGCTTCACTCAAAGCGAGCATGACACGTGGCGATATTGTGTTTAGCTTTGGCGGCATTGGTGCTACGCCTGACGATTACACTCGGCAGTGCGCTGCTGATGCCCTTGGTGTGCCGCTTGTACGCCATGCTGATGCTGTGGCAGAAATTGTCGCGCAATATGCTGAAGGTGCTTACCCCAAGCGAGTATTGATGGCAGATTTCCCTCAAGGGGCGGACTTAATCCCCAACCCCATTAACCGTGTGGCAGGTTTTAGTGTAGGGTTACCCAACCAAAAGCACACGCATTATTTTGTGCCAGGCTTTCCTGAAATGGCGCACCCGATGGTGGAGTGGGTGTTGGATACGCATTACAAGCCTCTATTTCACACCCAAGATTATCTCGAATCATCTATCATCGTCACAGAAGCTGGCGAAAGTGATTTAATTGATTTAATGAACACCATGCTAAAAAAATATCCGATGCTTAAGCTATTTAGTTTGCCAAAAAGCAACCATAGACGTACGACTGAGCTAGGCTTAAAAGGTGAAAGCGCACAAGTAAAACAAGCGATAGCAACATTAAAAACAGAGGTTTCCCGTTTGGGCTACCCTTGGGAAGTACTATAAATGCAATGCCGCGCAAGTTGCGGTGCATGTTGCATTGCGCCTAGCATCACCAGTGCCATTCCCGATATGCCATTGGGCAAGCCCGCAGGTGTGCGCTGTATTCAGCTTGATGCACAAAATCGTTGCCTGATTTTTGGCAAACCAGAACGCCCCTCTTTTTGCATAGGGTTACAGCCAAGTGAAGAAATGTGTGGCGGCAACCATTTAGAAAACCCGCGTGAACACGCCATTGCTTGGTTGAACCAATTAGAACGCAGCACTCAGCCTTTTTGATAAGTTTCTTGCATTGCCCACACTGCAACAAAGCTCACGGCGGCCATACTCGACATATAAAAACCGACCATCTGCAAACCGCCCATATTCACTAACCATTGTGAAACGCTAGGCGCAAATGACGCACCTAAAATGCCCCCTAACTGATAAGCCAAACCAGCCCCAGTGTAGCGCACTGCTACTGGAAATTGCTCAGGCAAAAACGCACCCATAGGCGCAAAAGTAGCCCCCATTAAAAAAAGTGCTAGTGATAAAAACAGCGTAATCTGCAACAAACTGCCACTGGTTAGTAAAGGACTTAAGGCAAAACCCGCCATCACAGCCAAAGCACTACTCACTAATAATACAAGGCGGCGACTATAACAATCGCTCAGCTTGGCTGAAATAGGCGTAGCAAGCGTCATAAAAAGCACTGCAATGCACAGCATACTTAAGAACTGCGGCCTAGCAATCCCTAACTGTGTCGTGCCATAACTTAAACAAAAAACAGTCGCTGTGTAAAACAAATTGTAGCACACCCCCATCGCCAATGCTCCCAATAACACTGGCTTAACATGTTGTTTTAACAGTGGTTTAATAGGAACAGCGTGCGTACTTTGTTGAGCTAAGGCTTGCGCAAAAGCGGGTGTTTCTGCCAACCTAAAGCGCACATACAAACCAACGCACACCAACAAAGCACTCAAAATAAAAGGGATGCGCCAACCAAAAGATTGAAACTCAGCCTCTGTAAGCCAAAGCGATAACCCCAAAAAACTCAAAGTTGCGAACAAAAAACCCACTGAAGGTCCCAATTGTGGAAACATGCCGAACCAGCCACGCTTATTTGCAGGCGCATGTTCTGTAGCTAGCAAAGCTGCTCCGCCCCACTCGCCACCCAAGCCAATGCCCTGGCCAAACCGTAAAACACACAAAATAATCGGTGCCCACACGCCCCAGCTAGCATAACTGGGCAACAAACCGATAAGCAAAGTTGAAACACCCATCACTAGCAATGATGCGGCTAGCGTGGCTTTTCTGCCAAGCTTATCTCCGAAATGCCCAAACACAACCGCCCCTAAAGGGCGCGCAACAAAGGCAATACCGAAAGTTAGAAATGCATTGAGTGACTGAGCTGCTGGGTCGCTAGCAGGAAAAAATACTTGCCCGATTACCAAAGCCGCCGCCATGGCATAAATATAAAAATCATAAAACTCAATGGCTGTACCAATAAAACTCGCAAAGGCAATGTGCGTGGTGGATATTTTTTGCATGGTAATTTTAAAAATGAAATGACAAGGTAGATTGTATGCGCAAAAGCCAAATTCATGTTTTCTAAGCACTCAATTGCGTATAAAATAAGCAGCTATCTAAAAAACGATACTTTCAATGCAAATTGGCTCACACATTTTAAAAAACAACCTTGTAGTCGCCCCTATGGCGGGGGTAACTGATCGGCCTTTTCGCCAGCTTTGTAAAAAAATGGGCGCAGGGCTTGCTGTTTCTGAAATGGTAACCTCCAACTCTCTGCTTTACGGGAGTGAAAAAACCAAACGCCGAGCCAACCATGAAGGTGAAGTAGATCCAATTTCTGTGCAAATTGCTGGGGCTGACCCAAAAATGATGGCAGAAGCAGCTAAACATAATGTAGATAATGGTGCACAGATTATTGACATCAATATGGGATGCCCTGCTAAAAAAATCTGTAACGTAATGGCTGGCTCTGCATTGCTGAAAGATGAACCGCTGGTAGCGCAAATTCTACGTGCTGTGGTGGGTGCGGTTAATGTGCCCGTTACTTTAAAAATCCGTACGGGTTGGGATAAAAATAACCGCAATGCCGTACAAATTGCCAAAATGGCAGAAGATATTGGCGTGCAAGCCTTAGCCATGCACGGCCGCACGCGCGCTTGCCTTTATACAGGCGATGCAGAATACGACACCATCGCAGCAGTAAAACAAGCCATTAACATTCCACTGATTGCTAACGGCGATATTACCACGCCAGAAAAAGCCAAATTTGTGCTGGATTACACAGGTGCAGATGCGGTGATGATTGGCCGCGCTGCACAAGGCAGACCTTGGATTTTCCGTGAAATTGACCATTTTCTTAAAACAGGTGAACACTTACCAGCACCAGAGGTGAGCGAAATTCGCACTGTAATGTTGGCACATCTACATGATTTATATGATTTTTATGGTGAATTAACAGGCATGCGCATGGCGCGCAAGCATATTTCTTGGTACACCAAAGGCTTAAAAGACTCTGCAACATTCCGCCATAACATGAATACCTTGCAAACTATCCCTTTACAACTCGCGGCCATTGATGCGTTTTTTGATCATCTGCAAAGTCGCGACCATCGTTTACAGTACGATGAAACCGACATTCAGACATTAGAGGCCGCGTGATGAATAAATGTGAACTTGCGAACAGTGTAAAAATCTCGTTAGATCAATACTTTAAAGACCTTGATGGCGAGCCGCCTCATGCCTTATACGATATGGTCTTAAGTTGCATAGAAAAGCCTTTGTTGGAATACACCATGCAATATACCAAGGGCAACCAAAGCAAAGCTGCTGACATTTTAGGTTTAAACCGTAATACTTTGCGCAAGAAAATGGCGCAATACAATATCGAATAATCCCCCTTTATTATTTTTAGAGCTTTCAAATGGCAACTATTAAACGTGCGCTTATCAGCGTTTCAGACAAGTCAGGTATTTTAGAATTAGCAGCAGCACTTACTAAACTCAATGTAGAAATTTTATCTACTGGCGGTACCGCTAAATTATTTCGTGACAACAACATCCCCGTAATCGAAGTCAGTGATTACACAGGTTTCCCTGAAATGTTAGACGGTCGCGTGAAAACGCTGCATCCTAAAGTGCATGGCGGCATTTTAGGCAGACGCGACTTGCCCGAGCATGTATCTGCAATGCAAGAAGCAAGTATTCCAAATATTGATATGGTCGTGGTCAATCTTTATCCATTTGAAGCAACTGTAGCAAAGCCAAATTGCACGCTAGAAGATGCCATTGAAAATATTGACATTGGCGGTCCAGCCATGGTGCGCTCAGCCGCAAAAAACTGGAAAGATGTTGCTGTTTTGACGGATGCCAACCAATACCCAAATGTAGTGAACGAGTTGCAAAGTACAGGCGGTGCATTGGCAGAAGCAACGACTTTTGCGCTTTCTGTTGCCGCTTTCAACCGCGTATCGCAATACGATGCGGCAATTAGCAACTATTTATCTGCGATTGATTACACCGCCAGCATGACAAGTAATAAGCCTGTGTCTTTGCAGTTTCCTGCGCAAAGCAACACTAACTTTATCAAAGTACAAGATTTGCGCTATGGCGAAAATCCACATCAGCAAGCGGCTTTTTATCGCGATTTATATCCAGCACCTGGCTCACTGGTGACTGCACAACAATTGCAAGGCAAAGAGTTAAGCTTTAATAATATCGCAGATGGTGATGCCGCTTGGGAAGCCGTTAAGAGTTTTGGCTCTTCAAATAATGGTGCCACTGGCGCTACGACAGCCTGCGTCATCGTAAAACATGCTAACCCATGCGGCGTGGCATTGGGCAGCAGTGCACTTGAAGCTTACACTAAAGCATTCCAAACTGACCCTAGCAGTGCCTTTGGCGGCATTATTGCTTTTAACACAACAGTGGATAAAGCTGCGGCTGAAGCGGTAAGTAAACAATTTGTAGAGGTGCTGATTGCGCCTGATTACACCAGTGAAGCTTTAGCCATTTTTAGTGCAAAAGCCAATGTACGCGTATTGAAAATTGCTTTACCAACAGGCGGCGCAACGCCTTGGGAGCAAGGTCGCAATGCCATGGACAGTAAACGCATCGGCTCAGGCTTACTGATTCAAACAGCAGATAATCACGAAATTTCACCGAGCGATTTAAAAATTATCAGCAAAAAACAACCAACCCCACAACAAATGACCGACATGTTATTTGCATGGCGCGTGGCAAAACACGTAAAAAGTAACGCGATTGTTTTCTGCGGCAACGGCATGACGCTAGGCGTCGGTGCTGGTCAAATGAGCCGTATCGACAGTACCAAAATTGCCATTATTAAAGCGCAGAATGCGAATTTGAGTTTGCAAAATTCGGTGGTGGCAAGTGATGCCTTCTTCCCATTCCGCGATGGCATCGATGCACTAGCTGCCGCAGGCGCAGGTTGTGTAATTCACCCAGGTGGCAGCATGCGTGATGAAGAAGTCATTAATGCTGCTGATGAACATGGTTTAGTGATGGTAGTAACAGGTGTACGCCACTTTAGGCATTAAATACGTAACAAGGCGAGTGAATGCAACAGCTTACAATATTTGGCGATGTGAATAATGAAACCATCTCCATAGATGACGTGGCTGCTTCTATTAAAGTATCTACAGCCACTGTTAGAAACTGGATTAAAACGGGGTATTTAATTCAATCTGGTAAAAACAAAGTTTCTCTAGAATCAGTTAGCCAGTTTAAAGCAGAAATTGCGGGTTCACAAAAGCTTATTGCCCGCGCCAATAAATCGCAAAAAGATGCACATAATCACGATGACATTTCACGCACAATTGATTCATTACTAGCAAACAACTCGGTAGATGTAGGTCACAAATACGAGCAACTTTTATCAAACGCTTATAAAAATAAAGAAGGTATTTACTACACCCC
>JABFSF010000032.1 GCA_013140755.1 Methylotenera sp.
TGCAGTGAGTGCTTCAATCTCTACGCCAGTTTGACCTGTGGTCTCAGTTTGGGCCGTGCATGTGATCTGACTTAGTTCCTCATCTAACAAAAACTCAATAGTGATATGCGTCAGCATTAGAGGGTGGCAAAGTGGAATTAAGTCTGAGGTTTTTTTGCTGGCTTGAATCGCTGCAATCCGAGCAATGCCGAGTACATCGCCCTTTTTGGCACTGCCTTGCTGGACAATTGAAAAGGTATTCGGTGATATGCTAATTTTTCCACTTGCAATGGCAATACGTTTGGTATGACTTTTTTCACTAATATCTACCATATGAGCTTGGCCGCTTTTGTTAAAGTGAGTCAGTGTGTGCATGTTGGTTTTTCTTTTCAACTAATCAGGATTGAATGGTAGTATGCAGGGCTAAATTTTATAAATCGTTAAACTAAAATTGTATTCATCTATCATATTAAAATGAATTTAAAAACAACGCTCATTTTATCTTTTTTTATAGTGTATATATCGCTTATCAATACAGTAAATGCAGATGAATTGCCCGATTTGGGGGATAACTCTGCGACTGTACTCACACCCTTACAAGAGCGTGCAATTGCTGAGCAAATTTTACGTGAAGTGGCAGTAAGTGATGAAGTGGTAAGAGACCCTGAAATTTCTAGTTATATTGATGCAATCGGAAGCAAATTAGTCGCTAATGGACCAGATAAGCAGCAGAAATTTACTTTCTTTGTAGTGCAGGATAATACAATTAATGCATTTGCAATGCCTGGAGGTGTGATAGGTGTACATACAGGCTTAATTTTAGCAGCGAACACTGAATCAGAATTGGCAAGTGTGCTGGGCCATGAAATTGGGCATGTGACGCAACACCATTTAGCAAGAATGTTAGCCTCGCAGAAGTATGATACGTTTAAAAGTCTTGCGACAACCGCATTGGCCTTACTGCTGGCGCGGGCAAATCCACAATTGGCGAGTGGTGCATTAACGACAGCGTCTGCCGTAGGTGTGCAAAACCAGCTTGATTACACCCGTGAACATGAGCGAGAGGCGGATAGGATAGGATTGCAAATCTTAGATAGTGGTGGATTTGATGTGCGGGGAATGCCAGCATTCTTTACGACTTTACAACGAGGTTCACGCTTTTCTGAAGGAAATGCGCCCAGCTTTTTACGTACGCACCCTTTAACAGGTGAGCGCATTTCTGACGTGAGTAACCGTGTGGAAAATATGCCTTATCGTCAAGTAACGGATAGTATTGAATTTCAGCTGGTCAGAGCTAAACTACGTGCGCTGACAGGCGCGTTAGAAAATAACATTGCACTTTTCCAGCAAAATATTAAAGAACAACGCTTTGTGAATGAATATGTTGAGCGTTATGGTTTAGCGGTGGCTTTATTACAAAAAAGTGCACTTACTCAAGCTAATGCGGAAATAACATGGTTGAAGGAACATGCACCTAAACATCCGATGATAGAAAATCTGAGTGCACGTATTGCCGTGGCAGAAAATAATCCTCAATTGGCGGGTAAACGATACGAAGCAGCATTGAAAATGTATCCTGGAAACCGTGCATTAATTTATGATTATCTAGAACATCTACTCGCAATTAGGCAGGCTGAAAGTGCTTTAGCTGTGGTTAAAGAGAGTCAGCGCATTTACCCAGATGATGCCATGCTTTACGATTTGATGGCAAAGGCTTATACGATGCAAAATAAAAATTTACTGATGCATCAAGCTTTAGGTGAAGCATATTTTAGAAAATATGATTTATTGCGCGCGATTGAGCAAATGGATTTAGCGGTTAAATCGCAAGATGGTGACTTTTATCAAACCTCAATAGTTGAGGCGAGATTAAAAGCAATGCGCAACATGCAAGGTGATGTGAAATAAGGTGGCGAAAGTGCAGGCAAATAGGCAGCGTAGAAAGTTTGTCAGTTTACTATTGGGGCTTACAGGTTTGATGCTATTGCAACCCTTGCAATTACTCGCAATGGCCTGGAATCGCTCAGCATTTGATGCCGATAAAGTCAAAGAAGCAAGCAATGAACTAGGGATTAGTGAAGAAGTAAGCAGTCAGGAAATTCACATTATTGCACCCAAGCAAGCCGAAAACGGCGCGATTGTACAGGTTGAAATCAGCAGTGGCATTCCAAATACACAACAAATCACTGTCTTAGTTGAGAATAATCCAACGGTTTTAATCGCCCATTTTGTGTTGCATGATGGGGTGAAGCCTGAAGTGGTTACGCGCATTAAAATGGCAGAAACCAGTGATATAAAAGTAGTGGTAAAAGCGGGCAGTCAGTATTTTACGTGTAGTCAACAGGTTAGTGTATTAGAAAATGGATGTGGTTAAAATGCCTGCGAATATTAAAATGCGTGCTAAGTTAAATGATGGCGTTACAGAAATAAAGGCAATTATGAGTCACCCGATGGAAACTGGACGTAGAAAGGATGATCATGACAGGCTGATTCCACCACATTTTATTCAGCTAGTAAATGTATCCTTGAATGGTCGCGTGGCACTCGAGGCTCAGTGGGGAACGGGAGTCTCAAAAAATCCCTACCTAACCTTCTACTTAACAAATGCTCAAGTAGGCGATATTGTTAAGCTTACTTGGTACGACAATCTAGGAAACAGTGAGTCACAAGAGATTGCCGTAGTGCAAGGATGAGTGCTACTCCTCTTTTGTTTTACAGGTGCTAATTCCTAGTAGAGAGTATGAGGGGCAAAAGCTGATAAAGCCTGTTGCAATTGCCACAACGCCTATCCATGCCCAAATGGGGCCATTAAAAAATAGTGTCCAAGCCACTAGTGCAATGCCAACAAGCACTCTCAACACTTTATCAATACCACCAACATTTGCTTTCATCATTGTTCTCCAATCATTAGTCACGCCAAATTAGACGTTAAATTACATCATATATATTTCCCTCTTGCTACGAAAGCACATTTTTAGCATCGTGTGGCTGGCAATCCATCACCAACAAGCCTGCATGTTAAAATACGTTACTTAATATAGCTAGGGGCTGAATAGTGAAACTTGCGACTTGGAATGTAAACTCATTAAATGTGCGTTTACCACATGTACTAGACTGGCTACGTGACAATGTGCCTGATGTGCTTTGTTTGCAAGAAACTAAGCAAGAAGATAGTAAGTTTCCTTATGCCGCTTTAAAAGAGGCAGGATACAACGCGATTCATAGCGGACAAAAAACCTATAACGGCGTTGCTATTTTGAGTCGCCATGAGATAACAGAGCTTACTTTTGGCATTGCAAATTTTGAAGATGAGCAAAAGCGTGTGATTTCAGCCACCATTAACGGCATACGGATTGTTTGCGTATATATTGTGAATGGTCAATCAGTTGATTCTGACAAGTATGACTACAAAATGCGTTGGTTAGAAGTGCTGCACACTTGGCTTGCAGATGAGCTTAAAAAATATCCTAAACTGGTATTGTTAGGCGATTACAATATTGCGCCTGAAGATCGCGATTGCCATGACCCTGCTGCTTGGGTTGGGGAGATTTTGGTGAGTCCTGCTGAGCGGGCGCATTTTCAGAAATTATTGCAATTAGGCTTACACGATAGTTTTAGGTTGTTTGAGCAGGCGGAAAAAAGCTTTAGTTGGTGGGATTATCGCATGATGGGGTTTAGGCGTAATTTAGGCATGAGAATAGATCATATTTTAGTCAGTGATGCGTTAAAGTCGGCTTGCCAATCTGCACACATTGATAAATCACCACGTCAACTAGAGCGACCTTCTGATCACGCTCCAGTGGTGCTAATACTTGATAAGAGTTAAGTATTAGCCCTTAATTTTAATGCCTAACTGTTTAAGTTTGCGATATAAATGCGTACGCTCTAAACCTGATATTTCTGCTAACTTGCTGACATTATTAGCCACTGATTTAATATGATGTTCAAAATATAGGCGTTCAAAGTCATCTCGCGCTTCACGTAATGGTTGCTCAAGATTCAATGTGGTATTTACAGGCGCGGTAGTTTCGGCATCCGCTGATGCCCCCCGCTTTTCATTAGGTGTGCTTGCACTGGTCGTGCTGACATTAAACTGATGTAATACTCTATTGATGTCATTAAGTGTGATTTTTACGTCTAAGCTTGTGAGTAGTAAGTTGTGGATGACGGCGTTAAATTGTGCTAAATCACCAGGCCAAGAGGCATTGCGCAAAGCATTTAAAGCGGCAATATCAAACTCTCGATACTCCATCCCCGCTTCCTCAAATTGCCAGTTGGCGATGCTGATGGCCAGCTCAGGAATATCCTCTTTGTGCTCTTCTAAGGCTGGAACGCGTAATGAAACAGGCAATAGCATTTGCAGTAAATTATAATCAAATAACTCTTCTGCTTGTAATTTTGGTAAGTCTTGGCTAGTGGCGCAGACTACACGCACATTGTATTTTTCTGCTTTGGTAATCAGTAACAATAAACCTTTTTGCTCAAGTTTATTGAGCGATGCAACTTCATTAATATAAATCAAGCCATCACGCGCTCGCGTTAAAACATCAATGGGCGATTGCGTGAGTTCGTTAAACTCAATCAACTGCACCCAAGGCGATTCTGCTGGTTTGTGTGCATTGTGTAAAAAGCGTGCGCAGAGTTCAGCACCTCCGCCTTTATTGCCAATGAGCAAAACAGGCGGAGGTGCTAGTTGCGTACTGGTTGCAATTTTTTCTAAGCGTTCTTTTAACGCTAGCACCGTAGGGCTTTTGCCTAACCTTGCTAAGTTCATTTCAGTTTTTGGCAATTGCTCATTGTGTTTTAATGCGCTTGCAACAGTTTTAAGTAATTTTTGTAGTGCGATAGGTTTTTCTAAATAGTCAAATGCACCAATGCGCGTCGCCTCTACTGCCGTATCAATAGTGCCATGCCCAGACATCATGACTACAGGCATGGTTAATAAGCCATTCTCTGCCCATTCTTTTAGCAAGCTAATACCATCACAATCTGGCATCCAAATGTCTAACAATACTGCATCTGGTCGTGCATGTAAGCGCATATTGCGCGCTACAGAGGCGTTCTCTGCTAAATCTACATAATAACCTTCGTCTTGCAAAATATCGCGCAAGAGCTCGCGTATGCCGATTTCATCATCTACTACTAATATATGTTTTGAGGCCATGTTTTAATATCTAGTATTTAAAGTTGAATCATTAAAATTTAACTTAACAAGGGGATGCTAATCACCACCATTGCACCTGATGGTTTGTTGTCATCTTGCGAGATATTTTCAATTTTAATATTTCCTTGATGCTCTTCAATAATTTTCTTCACAATGGCAAGACCCAAACCCGTGCCATGCGCTTTTGTGGTCATGTAGGGTTCAAAGGCATGTGCCATCATTTCACTTGAGAAGCCATGACCATTATCTTGCACGATTAACTCTAATTGATGATTGGTAGCGATTGTCTTAATCATAATCACTGGTTTTACGTGTGCAGTCAGTGCATCTTGGGCGTTTTGCACCAAATTATGCAATACCTGCCTTAACATGGTGCTATCACCCTTAATCATGCTAGATTGAGAAGTGAGTTGTAAATTCATCTTAATTTTAGGTAAATCATATAGTGACACGACTTCTTTTATCAGTTTGTTTAAATCTAACTTAGCAAGCTGTGGTGCGGGTGAGCGGGCATACTCACTAAACTCATTTACCATTTTTTTAAGCGCATCTACCTGATTGACAATGGTCTCGGTTCCTCTTTTTAATACCTCAGCATCTGCATTTTCCAATTTATTAAGCAATTTATGCGCCATGCGTTCTGCAGAGAGCTGAATAGGGGTGAGTGGGTTTTTAATTTCATGTGCTAAACGCCTTGCTACTTCGCCCCATGCCGCATCACGCTGAGCTTGCACCATGGTGGTTGCATCGTCAAATACTGCTACATAGCCACCATCTGGCAAGCGTGTGCCGCGCAAGGTAATAATCTGTTTTCCATGCGCATTAGCTAATTCAAGCTGTGTTTGTGTTTCTTCTTTGTGTGGTGTGCTTAGTGGAGTATCTTGGATACTTTTAGCTGCAATCACTTTAAAAAATTCGGCTAATCTTGGTTGCTTGGCAATAATTTGTTCTGAAGTGAATCCAACATAAGCTTCGAGTGATACGCCTAAAATATTCACCGTGGCTTCATTAAACGTGCGCAGTTCACCGCGCTCATTTAATGCCAAAACGCCAGAAGATAAATGCGCTAAAATTGTTTCTAAATAACCTCTTGCGGCTTCAACACGTGCACGGTTTCTATCAGCGGTCTTGGTTGCATCGCCTAATTGCTGTGTCATGCTATTGAACGATTGTACTAATATACCCAACTCATCTTTACCATGTGCAGGTAACATGGTGCTGTAATCGCCACTGGCAATGGCTTTAGTGCCTTCAGCTAGCACGGTTAAAGGGGCAGAAAGTCGCCGGCTTAACACAAAGGCAATAGACACTGCCGTAATCATGGCTAACATCATGACTAATGTTAGGGTGAGTGCGAATACCTCACGCAACGCGGCTCGGCTATAAGAGAGTTGCTGATAATCTTGATACACGTCTTGAACAGCCTCTGCCGTGTTTGCCAAGGGTTTGGGAACAGGTTGCAATAGTTGCAATATGCGCGTTTCGCCTACTATTTCTTGTGCGCTGATGGGCACTAACACCCGCAGATACAAGCCTTTTCCTGTGATGGGTTCAATGTTGCCATAAACACGTTGCCGCGCTTGCCTGAGCTGTGTGACACTTGGTAGCTCTGGTAAAAAACTTGTGGCATCGCCGCTAGAAACCGACAAAATTCTACCCTGCGGTGTCAGCAAAGTGGCCTCTTGAATGCCGCTTTTTTCACGCAAATCATTGAGCATAGTAAAGTGCGTGTTGGGCGGTTGAAAAGCCAAGCTCGCTGCCATACTTTCCCCTTTTTCTTTAACATCTGTCAGCATAATATCTAACGCTGTGCGCCCTAAGTTTAAGCCGCCTTCAAGAGCTGACTCTACTTTAACGTTAAACCATGACTCAATGGATCGCGTTAAAAAATTCACCGATACCATATACACAATTAAACCTGGAATAAACGCCATCAGTGCAAATGAGCCTAATAAGCGCAAGGTAAAGCGGCTACCCATGACGCGGGCGCGAATGTTGCGATATAACTTAAATAACTGCACCCCAATCAGCGTTACGAGTAATAAGGCTAAGGCCACATTAAGCGTGACCAATAAAGTGTAGTACTCGCCAGATGCGGCAGTATTAGCACTTGCATTTGAGAGTAAATACAAAAGCAATGCGCCTAAAATTGCACTGACTACAACAAAGTACTTCATTTAAACAGCCCTGGAGACCAGCTAAAACGTTGTGATGTCAATGCCCAATCGCTTTCACCTTGCAGAGCCTTGGGCACCTTTTTTTGATCTAGTCGCATCAACAATACGGCAGTATAAGGTGTGTTTTTATCAAGATCGCTTTTTTGAAAGACTTTCATATCTTGAATAATGGATAAATCTTCAATGGCCTCATCAAGGCTCGCATAGCTTCTTTGTTGTTCGTTGCGTGCCACAATATACTGCCGAGTAAGTGCGTGGTAAGTTAAACTGACCTCTTGTACTGCGGTTGCGATTTCGTCATCAAACCAATATTTACGTGGTGATACTAATTGAAACTCAATTAAAAAATTGAATGTAAAGCCTTTCAAAATGGCCTTTTCCATTTCTGCACCAAAGTTAATTTCGGCATCGGCATTGAGCAAATAGTCCTCTTCATAGGGGTTTAAATTTGCGCTTCTAATGTGCAGACTATTGCCCGCAGCTAATGCCGAATGAGTGAAGAATATCAACGCAATGATGCTAAATAGGGATTTAATTTTTTTGTAATAAAGCATAAAAAAAGCCATCATGCGCACTTGAAGGAATAAGTTGCCCATTGTGATGCGTCACATTATTGAGCAAATGAGAAGGTATGTTAAGTGCTAGCTGTGTAGCATCACGATTTTTTGCTAAAAAATCATCTAATTGCATTTGATTTTCTTCATTAAACACCGAGCAAGTCACATAAAGCAATTTACCGCCTTTTGCCAACTTTTGCCATAAGTTCGCTAATATTTTGGCTTGTTGTGTTGTAAATGACGCAATGTCAGCTTTACGTCTTAACCATTTAATGTCCACATGTCGCCTGACAATGCCAGATGCTGTGCATGGCACATCAGCCAAAATTCTATCAAACAGCTTGCCATCCCACCATAAAGAATCTGCCGCATCGCCCACCAAGACGTGTGCTTGTAAATTTAGGCGCGTGAGATTGCTCTGTACGCGCTGTAGGCGTGTTGTATCGCTATCTAGCGCAGTCATATTGACATCTGCCAGCTCTAAAATGTGGCCTGTTTTGCCACCAGGTGCGCAACAGGCATCCAACACACGCATGTCAGGTTTAACCTCTAGCAAATAGGCGGCTAGCTGTGCACCATAATCTTGCACTGATACTTCACCCTCAACAAAGCGTGGTATTTTCTCTACAGGCAAAGGCTTAGTGAGCATGATTGCTTGCGTTCCAAGCACTTGTGCGGCAATCTCTTGTTGCGCTAATAATTGCAAATAATCTACGAGGTTAATTTTTTGCGTGTTGAGTCGCAAGGTCATCGGCGGATGCTGATTGCCGATTTTCAATATGTCTTGCCAATAGCTTGGATATTGGCTTCTAAGCTTGTTAATCCACCATTGTGGGTATGAATAAACTGCCTCCTCATTGTTGCGCACATGAGGCGTAAGCGTTTCTTTTTTACGTAAAAAATTACGCAAAATCGCATTGACCAAACCTTTTGCCCAGCTTTTTGGCGCAGGCTTTTTAAAATGGCTGACTGCCTCTACCGCTTGATTGACTACGGTAAATGCATCGGCTTTGTCATGCTGTAGCTGATAAATGGCAACTAATAGCAGCGTGTAAATGCGGTCATCAGGGAGTGGTTTTTCTAGCAGTGCCGTCAAATAAGCATTCACCTCACCGTAAAAACGCAAAGTGCCATAACTTAAATCAGCCGCCGCGCCACGCTGTTGTGGTGTCGCATTGGGGAGCATTGCCAAAGCAGCAGGCAACGCTAAAGTAAGATTGCGACCAGACAGCACTTGATTCACAGCGTTGGCAGCGATTTGTTGGGCAATATACAAAGATAACTTTCAGTGTGCGCAAAAGCCTATTGTAACCGCCCATGCGTGATGATGTATATTTAAGTCGTATAAACTAAGTTTAAAACATGTTGGTCATGGCGATGAGTTTTGCTACGCGTTCTTCGGTTTTTGGGTGCGTGCTAAATAAACTATCAAATGAGATGCCTGACAATGGGTTAATAATCATCATTTGCCCAGTTTCAGGGTGCATTTCGGCTGTTTGGTTAGGAATTTGATGTGCGTAATTATGGATTTTGGTGAGCGCGTCGGCGAGGGCTTTGGGGTCTTTACTTATTCCTGCGCCACCTCTATCTGCTTCAAATTCACGCGCACGTGAAATTGCCATTTGAATAAGCGAAGCCGCCAAAGGTGCTAAAAACATCATCAACATGCTCACAATCGGACTCACGCTACGCTCACCGTTGTCATTATGTGCGCCGCCAAAAAACATGCCAAATTGTGCAATGGATGAGATTGCACCCGCTACAGTGGCTGAAATGGTGGAAATTAAAGTATCACGATTTTTAATATGCGCTAACTCATGCGCCATCACACCGCGCAGTTCGCGAGCGTTTAAAATTTGCATAATGCCCACAGTGGCGGCAACGGCGGCGTGTTCTGGGTTGCGTCCAGTGGCAAAAGCATTGGGCTGTTGCTCATTCATCACATATACTTTAGGCATAGGGAGCTCAGCATTTTCAGCAAGCTCTTTCACCATTTGGTAATAATTGCGAAATTGCCCATCGCCATAGTTATTTTCAGCGTTAATTTCTTGTGCGCCATACATTTTAAGCACAGCTTTATCTGAAAACCAATACGCATAAATGTTCATAGCTGCTGCCACGAGCAGTGCGAGCATCATGCCACTCGCACCGCCAATGGCAATACCAATGGCACCAAACAAGGCAGTAATGCCCGCCATGAGTATAAAAGTTTTAATCCAATTACCTAGCATTGCGTGCCTCCTAAAAGGTCAAGTTGTATTAGTGCTTCCTTAAGATTAAGCTGACAACTTTCTGCTAAATAAATTCAATGCTAATTGATAACCAATCATGGCAGTTTGTGCATCATAACGCTCACCTTCATCGCGCATAAAGGCATGTTGTGCATTAAACTCATGCCACGTAAAGGTAAGGTTGGCCGCACTCAATTTTTGATAAACTTCTGCACGACCAGGGGCTGGAATATGCGGGTCTTGTTTACCCCAAACCATGAGTAACTCACCTGTAATATCTTTTAGTCTATCCATGCTATGTTGATTTGTTTTGTTGGGAATCACTTGTGTGTGTAAGTCTGTCGGGTAAAAGCAAGCAGTGGCTTTAATGTCAGCCTGCAAAGCCGCACGGAATGCCAAGTGACCGCCAATGCAAAAGCCCATTGCGCCTATATTGCCGTTATACCAAGCTTGTTGTTTTGTAAAAGCAATCATGGCGGCGTTGTCTGTATCGTAGCCTTCAACATCTTTAGCAGCCTTGTCTGCATTACCTTTGTCGCGTCCTGCATCGTCGTAGCCTAATACGGTGCCAATGGGATTGAGCTCATGAAATACTTCTGGTACTAAAACAGCATAGCCATGGCTTGCCATGATTTTTGCAGCGCGTTCAATCGGACCAGTTTGTTGAAAAATTTCTGAGTAAAATAAAATAGTAGGGTAAGTGCCATTGCCAACTGGGCGATGAATATAAATGCGCATCACACCTGTTGGTGTATTAAGGTCTGCAAAGTGGCTTTGAATGTTCATAATGGACTTTCTAAAATTAACACGTAAATAGATTTGTTTGAGATATTGTACAACGTGAGCCCCATTTTTTGGAGGATATGCAAATAATCCATATAAGGTTTGCTAAGGTAGGTACATATTTCGTAAAATATGATTTTAAAATTCATTCACATACGTAGCGCGTGTGCTGTTCAAGGTTTAAATTCAGTAAAAATTTAAGATGCAGATTCTCATCAATGGTAAACCACGTAGTTTTGAGGTGACGCAATTTTCAGTTGCAACCTTAGTAGAAACGTTGGATTTGGTAGGCAAACGCTTGGCAATTGAATGCAATGGCGAAATTGTGCCGCGTAGCCAGTTTGAGAGCACCTTGTTGATTGATGGTGATAAGCTTGAAATTGTTGGGGCTGTGGGTGGCGGGTAACTGCATCACTCAAGCCGAAAGTTTAAAATTAAGGATGCACAAGTGTCAGACTCATTAAAAATTGCAGATAAAACTTACCAATCACGTTTACTGGTAGGCACTGGTAAATATCAAGACTTTACCCAAACTCGCGCAGCCATTGACGCAAGCGGCGCAGAAATCATTACGGTGGCGATTCGTCGCACCAATATTGGGCAAAATACAGGTGAGCCTTCATTGTTAGATTTTTTGCCGCCTGAAGAATTTACTTATTTACCCAATACCGCAGGTTGTTATTCAGCGGATGACGCTGTGCGTACTTTGCGTTTAGCGCGTGAGCTATTAGATGGACATAAGCTAGTCAAGCTAGAGGTGCTAGGCGACCCCAATACACTGTACCCCAATATGATAGAAACACTAGCGGCCGCAAAAACACTCGTCAAAGATGGTTTTGATGTCATGGTGTATTGTTCGGATGACCCGATTATTGCCAAGCAACTAGAAGAAATTGGCTGTTGCGCGGTGATGCCATTGGCCTCTTTAATTGGCTCTGGCATGGGGATTTTGAATCCTTGGAATTTACAAATTATCATTGAAAACGCCAAAATCCCCGTGTTGGTGGATGCTGGCGTGGGTACAGCATCTGACGCGGCGATTGCGATGGAGCTTGGCTGTCAAGGAGTGTTGATGAATACAGCCATCGCTGCCGCACGTGACCCAGTACTAATGGCGGGTGCCATGAAAAAAGCGGTAGAAGCAGGCCGCGAGGCTTATTTGGCAGGGCGTATGCCTAAAAAATTGTATTCAGCGAGCCCGAGCTCGCCCACCACAGGCTTAATTGCTTAACTCATCTATGCACAGTGCTAAACATTATGAATGTACGGTAAAAGTGGAAGTGACTTTTCTGCCTGAGCAATCTGAGCTTGAGCATAATCGCTATGCCTTTGCCTACCATATTACCATTACCAATACAGGCAATATTGCGGTACAGTTAATTAGTCGGCACTGGGTGATTACCAATGCACACGGTGAGCAGCAAGAAGTGAAAGGCTTGGGTGTGGTAGGTGCGCAACCCTTGCTTCAGCCCAATACGCAATACGAATACTCAAGCGGCACTGTACTAACCACCCCGATGGGTGAGATGCGAGGCACCTACCAAATGGTGGCAGAAGACGGGGTGCAGTTTGAAGTAGAAATTCCCACGTTTTTGCTGAATATGCCTAGAGTGTTACATTAGAGATAATGAACGTTAGGCTTATGAAACATTCGCATTCCCCTCACCAGAAACACAAACGCAGCAACATCCTTGCTCTGCTTGCACTAGCTATTGGTTTTGCGCTCTTAGTCACACTTATGTATTTTAGGTCACCAGCGATTGATCCAGTAGCAGAATGCTACAATAAATGCAAACCAAGGTTTTCACGCGTGGTTCGTGACATGAACTACCCTATGTCCGCCAAGGGTAATTATCGCCACATCTGCGAGTGCTACTAAGCAAAGAAGCTATGAAAAAACTTAACCATCAAATTAAAGCGGTAGCATTGGTGCACTTTGTTTTAGCGCAAAGCCTAGCCCATCACTCAAGCGGAACGCCTAAAGGTACTCTGTAATTAAACTTATGAAACTCAAACCGCCAGCCTTTTTTTTCGTATTTCTTTTAATGTTATTGAGTGGCTGTGCTACTTTTAGTCCCCAGCCTGCATCATCTGCAGGGCAAATGCCATGCAATTGCCCTGCAGAAAAGCCAGTGCAGTTACCTGAAAGTGCGAAATCTGTAGAGGTTAAACCTGTTGAAGCCAATGGGGTACAAAAAGACTTAAGCAAATTAGCAGAATACAGTTTACTGAAGCCTGCTCAGTGGGATGAGATTGATGGTTTTAATGCAGATAATCTTAGTGCTGCTTGGCCTGCTTGGATGCAAAGCTGTAGCGCGATGATTAAAAAAACAATTTGGCAAAATGCCTGTAATGCTGCTGTTGAACTTGATCAACAATCTGCAAAAGCCCCAAGTGAAGATAAAGTACAAAGTTACTTTAAAACCTATTTTACGGCTTATCAAACCACCAATGTAGATGGCTCTGAAACGGGATTGATTACTGGCTATTACGAGCCTTTACTTAAAGGCAGCCGTACAAAATCCGCGCAATATCCTAATCCACTGTACGCAAAGCCTGAGGACCTTATCACGGTTGAGCTGGATAGCTTATACCCTGAATTAAAATATAAGCGGGTACGTGGCAGGCTGGTGGGTAATAAATTGGTGCCCTATTATAATCGTGCTGAAATTGAGTCTGAAACCTTCCCTGTTAAAGGCCGCGAGCTGATTTATATTGATGACATTATTGATGTATTTTTTCTACAAATTCAGGGTTCAGGGTTGGTGCAACTTGAAAATGGCGAGCAAGTGCATGTGGGGTATGCTGATCAAAATGGGCATACTTACAATTCTATCGGCCGCTTACTAATTGAGCGTGGCGAATTAACAGCCTCACAAGCTTCTATGCAAGGCATTAAAAATTGGGCACGTAAAAATTTAAATAAGTTACGAGAATTGTTGAATAGTAATCCAAGTTATGTGTTTTTTAGAGAGTTACCCGCTGGCCTACCAGGCCCTTTAGGTGCGCTGGGTGTGCCTATTTTAGGTGAGCGCAGTGTGGCGGTAGATCCGAAATTTATTCCTTTAGGCGCACCAGTGTTTTTATCTACCACTGAGCCCAATAGTGCTAAACCTTTAAAACGTTTGATGATGGCCCAAGATACAGGCGGTGCGATTAAAGGCGGCGTTCGGGCTGACTTCTTTTGGGGAGCAGGCAATGAGGCTGGCGCAAAAGCGGGGGCTATGAAGCAAGCGGGTAAGATTTGGGTGTTGTTACCCAAAGAGTTTGTGCTTAAGCAATGACGTTGAATAAGCACATGAGATGCCAATAAAAAAGGGTGCTTGTGAGCACCCTTTTTTATCATACGTAAGAATTACTTGTTCATTACGTACATTGTTACTTCAAAACCGAAACGCATTTCAGTAGCAGCTGGTGTTGTCCACATAGTAGTTCTCCTTTTTGATTGATTCGTATTGCTTTTGCCGATTAGCAATTACATTACGTAGATGAAATCATAAGGCCAACTTCCATTGATAACACGATGTTAGTCATGAAAACTGCCTCATGATTTTCATGAGATAAGGTTTTGGTTGACGTTTAAGATTTACTTTTTAAATTTTTTAACTAACTTTTTGAAGCCCTTGCGCCCAAACTTCCTTTTAAAGCCTACTTTAAAATCATAAACATAAAAATTGAGTTTAATACCCCATGTGAATTTTCTGCCCGTATTGGCTAAATATAAGCCCATGAATCTTTCGCGACCTATCCAGTGCAGTTTGTTGCATATACGTGCTAAGTCTGAATAGCGTTCTTTAAATGGCGAAGGATGTGTGTAGAAGCGCGCGCGCGCAGTGTCAATCAGTGAGAAGTTGAGCTTGTCATTTGTTAGCGTGACTAATACATTGCCGCCAGAGAGGTCTCTAAAAAATGTGCCTGATTTGTGCATTTTATGCAGGTATTGTGCAAGCTGTGTATAGGTTTCTTCAGCACTCACGGTGATATTTTTAGCTGAGAAATAAAAGTCTTTATTGCCTTTAGCAAAATGGATAAACATTTCACCGACTGAACAATCTGCTTTTACAAAATCACAAATGTAGAAGTTTTGTTTTAGTGTGGTGTCGTTTTCTTTCTCAAAAAAAGCAATTGGATGCGCAGTTTCAATACCACGTCTTAATAGTTCAACTGCGCCATTCCAGCTACGCTTAGCTTTGCTGGGTTTAAATCTATCCAAGAATTGCTTGTGCGGGTACATTTTGACGGGTTGCTTGACCGTTACCTGACGTGCTATATTTCGTGGGTCAGGTAACGCCCAGATAGCATTGCGCGCATGTCTTAAAGCATTGCTCTTTTGAGGGCTCACCAAGCCGTTGGGATGCAGTGTTTGTGCAAGCAATGCAGCTTCATCGGCATCTTTTGCTAAAATTAAACCAAACCAGCCATCTTGCAAAAATCTGTAATATTGCAAGTTTTTAATATGCGCATGGATAGCTAAGTCTTTAGAAATACTTAATTTATCTTTAATTGTAATGCGTTGATTTTTAGGCCAGCGCAAGTAGATAGGCGTTTCATTGATGAGATTGCTTGCGATACTAAGTGCATGACCATCGCGGTGTATGACTTCTGCGTGTTGAATATCGGATAACTCGTAAATGTCAGTTAAAAATGCCACTTTGCCATTGATGGTCCATAGTGCATGTAGCTCGTGTTCGGCAGTTTGAAAATGGTGGATTTCTAAACCGTTTGCGGTAGCAATCGCTACTTGATATTGTGCGCCCTGTATCAACTGAGCGACAGTTTTAATGGCGTTGAAACTCGCATAGGGCCAAAAGTTTTTTAATTCACCATCCACGCTCGCATAGTGCGTTACTCTTTCTAGTGTTGGATATTCCGCATCTGTTAAGCCATCGTCAATCAGACCTTCTCGATGGCAAATGAGCGCACCCCAAAAGGCTTGATCTAATGCACCAGAAGCCGCATTAAGTAGCATATAACGTGCGGCATAATCTGCTTGTTTTTGTTCGCCATCGGGTAGCAGACGTTCTATACGGTAGATTGCCCAAAATGCAATTGGGGAAACAAGGTGTTTGATGCCAAAGTCTGTGCTTATTTTCTTTAGAATACGGGCTTTTTTAATTAAATTATATTTAAGTATGGTCGCCCAACGGTATTTAAAAACACGGTGGTCAAAACGTTCTGGTTCGGAAACACGTTCTGAAAATAAGTTATTGGTATGCACATCTGGCAACTGTTTTTTTGCCTTAAGCATTTTCAAGATGCCAATGTTATAAATTGGTTCAAAATCTGTAACATTAGGCCCTGCAAGCTCGATATTGCGTTGCTTTGCTGCTTTAAATGCAATGTGCCAAGTATTTAAAAAGCCTGTGACTGTATAGCCAGCCCAGCGCTTTCTGTTGATGGTAGAGCCAATTTCAATACGCTTAACATGGGCACCAAAACGCGCTAATACTTGGTCGATAAACGTTTGCCAGTTTGTTTGCTCAGCAGTGCTTTCCATGTTTTTTGCCGCCACAAATGGCTGGATAAGATGCAAAGTGACACAAAACTTCTCTGCAATTAAACGCTCTAGAAATCGTGCGTTAAAACTTTCTAAATCGCCATAAGTGAAATCAAGGCGTACTTGTTTAATTGCAAGTGCATGTAACTGCGCAATGACATAATCATCCATCGCGGTGTCGGCGGCGGATGCGACGCAAACACCAATAAAATCTTTGGGGATATCATGCCCAGCAGGTGGTAAATGTCCACGTTTGATATAAAGCTTGCCGCTTAAAATGTAGGCTAACCCTTTACGGATAATTGACCATGTGAGCATACTCGGCTGTTTTTTTGAGTTTGGCATAGATTATGGTAGGCGGTAGCGTTGCTCGTTATAGAGTAAATCGGGCAGTAGTACGTTAGCAAGTGCTCGCTTTTCTAGTGTTTCAGCATTGGTTGGAGGCTGAACTTCACTCAAGTGTTTGGTTTTCGCATCATAAATGCCATGAGCGGGAGCCTTGCCTGAACGTAAAACCACCACTTGTTTACCTGTTTCAGTTTCTTCCATCCAACCAAAATTGTCGTTATATTGCATCATTGCCCGCCCTAAAGTATTGGGTGTAAGGCTGGATAAATCTCGTCCAGTCATCGGGTGTTGCGCTTGAATCCCCATCAGTGAAAGCAGGGTGACGGGTAAATCCATTTGGCTGGCAACGCCTGTAAAGCGGCTTGGTTTGATGTCGGCGCCTAAAATTAAGCCTGGAATGTGAAAGTGCTCAATCGGTACGAGCGTTTCACCACGTACGCGAATGTCGTGGTCTGCCACAATTAAAAAGACCGTATCTTTCCAGTAGTCACTTTGATGCGCTTTTTTAAAGAACTCTCCCATGGCGTAATCAGCATACTTCACGGCATTGTTGTCGGTTGCTTTTGGTTGCTCATAGAGTTCAATGCGACCATCGGGGAACTCAAACGGTGCATGATTAGATGATGAAAATGCGAGCGTAAAAAATGGCTTGCCTGATTTGTGATGTGCCAATAACTGCTCATGTGTCTTATTGAGTAAATCTTCATCAGAGGCGCCCCAGCTTGCAACAAATACTGGGTTTTTGTAGTCTTTTTGATCCACAATATGTGTAAAGCCATTACCTGTAAAAAAGCCGCGCATATTATCAAAATGAGATTCTCCGCCGTAAATAAACTCGGTGGTATAGCCTTGCTTTTGTAACAAGCTTGCTAAGGTGAAAAAGTTTTTTTGTGATTTTGAGAGTTTCACCGTGCTATCTGCTGGAGTTGGTTGAAAGCCTGTAGTAACCGCTTCAATGCCACGCACAGAGCGCGTGCCAGTGGCGTAAAGTTGCTCAAACCAAATGCCTTGTTCTTTGAGTTTTTCTAAATTGGGGGTCACAGGCACGCCACCTAAAGATTGCACAAAGGTAGCACCTAAGCTCTCTTGTAAAATAATAACTAAATTGAGAGGCTTTTCACGTTTTTGGCTTGGGTTTAAGGTGGTGAGTGTGGGAATTTCAGTGTCTTGTGCACCTGTGAGTTTAAAAATTTCATCGCGCGGCATTTTGCCGTAAATCTCGCTAGATTTTGTTTCTTTCAACAAGTTATAACTTGCATAGACCACAGAGTAGCCTGAGTTTAACACCAGACTATTCACCATGCTATCAGCCGTGATAGCAAATAAGGCGGGGTTAGCTGGGCGATGACCAATAGTTGAACGGATGCCTAGTGCGGTGACTAGAAAAATCAGCGGCCAAATCAGCCATAATTTTTTGTTTGACCAAGTTATTTTGGCAGATAACCATGGGCGCATAAAGCGGCTTGCACCCCAAATAGCAAGTAAGCTAAAACCAAGACCTGCAAAAATGTCTGTCTTAAAGCCTTTCCACAACATACCAAATACTTCATGTGGATATTTAAGATACTCTACAAAAATGCGATTAGGGCGCACATCATATTCAGCAATAAAGCCAGGGGTTGAGGCTTCTAAAAATACCAGCAACACGATGGCGAAAATTACCCAAACATAGGTAAACGTTTGCCAACCCTTAAAAAAACGTTGTGTGGCAAGAATAGGGGCAAGTAATAGCGGAATCAGCGCGATTAAGCACAGTTGAATCACATCTACGCGCACACCTTGCAACATGATTTCTGCTAACTTACCTGTGGCAGATACGCGATCAAATTTCCACAACACTAAGCCTAGCCTAGCACACGACAGCACAATCAACCCAAGTATGAGCATGGCGACCAAAGGTGCAAATGGTCCAAGTTTTGAAGAAATCCTCCAAATAGATAGGTACAGTTTTTTTGCTAAAGTCATAGGCGTGTGATGCAAGTTACATTCAAGAGTCCCATTATCCTAGAAACTACTTATCACGGCTACATGGATTTGATTTCCGTGCTTCCAATACATTTGAATGGGGTAGGATGTGCTACGCAAATGCTTCACTAAGTAGATAAAAAATAAAGCAGGCATTACGCCTGCTTTAGGATGAAGCTTTATGGTTAAATATGCTAACCAATATGTCGCACTAAGCTATATGTTGTACTAGGCGCAATAAATTACAGGTGTAGCCATATTCATTGTCATACCAGCCAATCACTTTTAAGAAAGTAGAGTCAAGCATAATGCCTGCATCAGCATCAAACACTGATGCGGCGGGTGCGGTGCGAAAATCAGTTGAGACGACTTTTTCTTCAGTGTAGGTCAAAACGTTTTTGAGTGCACCTTCTGACTCTGCTTTCATGGCCGCACATACTTGCTCATAAGAGGCTTCTTTGTTGAGTTCTACGGTTAAATCTACTACAGATACATCCGCAGATGGCACGCGCAGAGCCATGCCAGTGATTTTTTTATTGAGTTTGGGAATTAAAGCACCAATGGCTTTAGCCGCACCAGTACTTGATGGAATAATATTTTCAAACACCCCACGCCCACCGCGCCAGTCTTTTTTAGAGGTGCCGTCCACGGTGAGTTGAGAAGCAGTTGCCGCGTGTATGGTGGTCATCAAGCCGCGCTTTACGCCAAAGTGATCATCTAACACTTTGACTAAGGGTGCTAAGCCATTAGTGGTGCATGAGGCTGCAGAAACAATGGCTTGACCTTTGTATTCTTGGTGGTTTACGCCGTAAACAAACATCGGCGTATTATCTTTGCCAGGAGCTGATTGCACAACCTTCTTTGCGCCTTTGTCTAAATGAATTTGGCAGCTTTCTTGGGTTAGAAATACGCCCGTGGATTCCACTAATACATCTACTTCACTGGCAGCCCAATCAATATTGGCAGGGTCGCGTTCGGTGGTGACGCGAATTTTTTTACCGTTAATGATTAAATGACCATTTTCACCGCGCACATCTGCATTAAAGCGTCCGTGTACAGAATCGTATTTAAGCATATACACCATGTAGTCGAGGTCTTGCGTACCATTAACAGCAACAATTTCAAGGTCGCTAAACTCTGCTTCTTGCACTACTGCTCTTAATACCATGCGTCCAATACGTCCGTAACCATTTACCCCAACGCGCACTGCCATTTTAATCCCCTCAAGTTTTCAGTATGGCTATTACTAGCCATGATTGTCATTTTCGCTTTTGTTTTAATATATTCTGCCAATTGCCCAGCTAAGTCAATTATCAAGGCTTGTAAACGTGCTTTTTAGGGGCGTAATAATTGCAAGCACCATGCTTTATTTTGGTAAAATGGACTGTAAATACATGGGGTAAACATTACTTTGACAACACTAAAACTCAATAAAAAGCCTGAAACACCCTTAGTTAAGGCGAATAAAGCACCAGTGCGCCCTGTTAGCGGTATGAAGCGAGACCGTTCTGCGCCGCCAGCTAAGAGCAATGCATCGCTTCGCGCCGAGCATTTAGCTGAAAAACAAAATAATCCACAAACGCCTTCAAAATCAGGGCAACGTAATCATCGTTTTGATGGCAAGCCACATGAAAATCGAGTGAAAGATGCCAGTAATACTGAGCCAGCTAGCCGTGAGTCACGGCTTTCAGAGCGTAATCACTCTGTACCAATTGCGGCTAAAGCTAGAGCTCAAGATACACGTACCACGCCGCGCCCAGATAAAAATGAGCCACAGTATCGTCAGGCACCTCGCCGAGGAGGTAAAGCACGCGATGGTTACGATGCGATTAATGCGCCCCAATATGGCGCGGCCGCAAAGGCAGCTTATAAATCCTCACCTGTTAATCTTGAGCAACCGCGCCTTTCTAAAGTGATGGCGGATAGAGGTCTGTGCTCGCGGCGTGAGGCGGATGAGTGGATTAGTAATGGCTGGGTCATGGTAGATGGTGAAATTATTGAAACGCTAGGTACGCGCATTAACCCCGATGCCCAAATTATTATTAGTAGTTATGCACATGAGGTGCAAGCTGAAAATGTCACCATTTTGCTACATAAACCTGTGGGTTATGTGAGTGGGCAGGCTGAAGATGGCTATCAGCCAGCGATTGTGTTGGTGCATCCAGATAACGAGTGGCTAGATGATCCGAATCGTAATCCCGATACTGCAAGAGTATTTGAACGCAGATTTTTGCGAGGTCTAGCACCATCAGGGCGCTTAGATATTGACTCTACAGGTTTGTTGGTGCTCACTCAAGATGGGCGAGTTGCGCGGCAGCTGATAGGTGAAGACTCTACGGTTGAAAAAGAGTATTTGGTTCGTGTAGAAGGTACGCTAGATGATAGCGGTTTAAAACGCTTAAATCATGGTTTAAGTCTAGATGGCGAAAAGCTCAAGCCTGCTAAAGTGAGTTGGCAAAATGAAGACCAATTGCGCTTTGTGTTGCGAGAGGGAAAAAAGCGCCAAATTAGGCGTATGTGTGAAATGGTTGGCTTGCATGTGGTGGGTTTGAAGCGTGTGCGCATTGGCAGTGTAAACTTAGGTAAATTACCAATAGGGCAATGGCGATATTTGCGTAATGATGAGCGTTTTTGAGTTATATTTCGCTTTTATATTTTTAGTTTATGGGTGAGTTATGGGTTTATTGGATAGCGTAGCAGGTGCAGTGTTAGGTAATTTAGGTGGTGATAAAGGCGCAATGGCACAGGTTGCGATGGATTTATTGAATCAAAATGGCGGCTTACAAGGCGTGCTTGATAAATTTAATGCAGGTGGCTTGGCTGAGCAAGCAGCTTCATGGGTGAGTAAAGGTGAGAATTTGCCTGTTTCAGCTGACCAAATCGCCAGTGTGCTTGGTAATGGTGCTATTGCTGATATTGCAGCTAAATTGGGTTTGGATTCTAGCGATGTAAGTAGCAAAATTGCAGAATATTTACCGCAACTGGTTGATAAAATGACGCCTGATGGCGAAGTAGGCGCAAATTCAGGCAGTTTGCTTTCTACAGTATTAGGTATGTTGAAGTAATGTTTTCTTAAATGTTTAAAAGGGGCGTAACGCCCCTTTTTAGTTCACTCATTAGGATATTAAAATAGCGCATGGACATTGTTTTATTGATTAAAGCCGCTGTCATGGGTGTCGTTGAAGGGGCAACCGAATTTTTGCCTATTTCAAGTACGGGGCATCTTATTTTGGCGGGCGATTTACTCAACTTTATGAGCCATGACAAACGCGGGGTATTTGAAATTGCCATTCAACTTGGTGCAATTTTAGCGGTGGTGTGGGAATATCGAACACGTTTTTTCAGCACTTTTTCTGGCATTGGGCGCGACCCTATCGCCAATCGACTTATCATTAACCTAGCTATCGCTTTTTTGCCATTGGCTATTTTGGGCTTGATTTTTGGCAAAGCGATTAAAGCAGCATTGTTCAAACCAGTGCCTGTTGCTTGCGCTTTTATTGTGGGTGGTCTAATTATTTTATGGGCGGAAAAGCGCAAACACACCATTACGATTGATACTGTGGACGATATTCGCCCAAAAGACGCCCTTAAGCTGGGCTTAGCGCAGGCGGTTGCACTCATTCCAGGGATGTCACGCTCAGGTTCCACCATTATTGGCGGACTATTTTTTGGCCTTTCACGCAAAGCGGCGGCAGAATTTTCATTCTTTTTGGCTGTCCCTACATTGGGGATTGCTTCAATTTACTCTATGTATAAAGAACGTGCGTTATTTGATATGGGTGACATAGGCGCATGGATAGTAGGGTTTGTATTCGCATTTATCAGCGCAATGATTGCCGTAAGAGCATTGATTCGTTATGTGAGTCACCATGACTTCACGATTTTTGCATGGTATCGTATCATCTTTGGCGTCGTTGTGTTGGTAACGGCCTATAGTGAATTGGTGAACTGGACAGTTAATTAAGAACAGCAGCTTTGGCTGGTGAAAAGGGTGCAAATGAACAAATTACTTAAATATAGTGTATATGGCATTGGCGGTTTAATCGCGCTGATTTTGCTTGTTGTAGCAATATTTGCTGCAACTTTTAACCCTAATGACTACAAACCACTCATCATTAAATTAGTGAAAGAGAAAAAAGAGCGTACCCTAAATATTGAAGGTGACATCAAACTTGCCTTTTGGCCTAAGCTTGGCGCTAACTTAGGCAAAGTTTCTATTTCTGAACATCACTCCGAAAAAGAATTTGCTTCAATTGAAAGTGCGCAAGTCGCGCTGGCTGTATTGCCTTTATTGAAGAAACAACTGGTGGTAGATACTGTATATATTGATGGTGCAAAAGCCAATGTCATTAAATACAAAGATGGCACCAATAACTTTGATGATCTTTTAAGCAAAGATGAAGAAGAGTCACAAGACATCAAGTTTGATATTGATGGCATTAAAGTGAGCAACTCTGCTGTAAGCTACACCGATGAAGGCACTGGTGCTAAATATGCGTTATCAAAATTCAACCTCACTTCAGGGCATATTGCACTCGCTGAGCCTGTCGATTTAGCCACTGATTTTAGCGTGACTTCAAATCAACCAGAAATTGCAGCCAATGCAAAACTGAAAGGTAATTTTTTAGTTGACCCTAAAGCCAAACACTTTGTAGCCAAGGGCTTAGATGGCAGCATTAAAGGCGACTTAGCTGGTGGTAAAGATGTAGACGTTGCTATCAGTGGTGACATTGATGCCAAGCCAGAAACGCGCGAGTTTTTGATTGATGGTTTAAAGCTAGTTGCGTCTGGCCAATTTAACGGTGCCAAACTCGCTGTCAACTTAAACGCACCTGCGCTGATTGCAGAAAAAGATGAAGTGACAAGTAAAAAAGTCACGGTCAGTTTAAGCCAAGAAAAAGCAGGAGATTCATTAAAAGCAAATCTTGTATTGGCCGACATTAAAGGCTCACCCAAAGCCTTGCAGAGTAGCGGCATTAGTGGCGACATTGCTGGCACACAGGGCAAACGCACCATTAACGGCAAGTTCTCATCGCCATTCCAAGGCAATCTTGAAAGCTTGATTTTTGATTTACCCAAATTCGCAGGCAATGTAGATATTAAAGACCCTGCATTACCTAACGGGGCAGCCAAACTTAACTTTGACTTAAATTTACATGCAGATGCCAAGCAAGAGCGCGTGAATAGTAAATTTGCCATGAATGTTGATAACACCAAGCTCAATGGCGATGTCGCTGTAGCTGGCTTTAAAACACCGCATATTCAATTTAATTTAAATGCAGATACCCTCGATTTAAATAAAATACTAGGTACTAGCCAAGCTAAAAAGCCTGCACCTGCGAGCCAAAAACCTGCTGATTTATCTGCACTAAAAAATCTATTTTTAGATGGCAAAATCAATATTGGGCATATTTTTTATCAAAAATACAAATTATCTGGTTTAAATGTCAATATTAAAGCGGATGGTCAAAAACTCGCGCTCACGGGTTTAAACGTGAAGTTTGATGACAGCCAAATTAAAGGGGGCTTGGGCATTAGTCAATTTGCCAAACCGCTCTATACCTTTGATATTGATATAGACCAATTGGATGTCGACAAATATACCAGTACTTCAAGTAGCACAAGTGAAGCCAAAGCGGGGAGCGATAAACCAGCAGATTTAAGTGCGCTCAAAGCGCTCAATGCAGATGGCTCACTTCGTATTGGCAGTCTTAAGTATGGCAAAACTAAAGCATCAAACGTACGCATTGATTTGAAGGCAGATGGTCAAAAGTTAAGCTTAAATCCACTCGCAGCAAAAGTGGATGACAGCCAAATCAATGCCAGCGTGGGTATTGCCCGTTTTAACGACCCCATTTACAGCTTTAATGTAAATATCGACAAGCTAGACGCTGACAAATACATCACAAAAAGTGATAAACCAGCGGCCAAAAGCACTGGCGATACACCCATTGATTTGAGTGCCCTAAAAAAGCTTAACGCAAGCGGCGAAGCCAAAATTGGCTGGCTTAAGCTTGCAAATGTTAAAACGCAAAACGTGAATATTGGCTTAAAAGCAGCAGATGGTGTTGCAACCATTGCACCATTCTCAGCCAATTTATACCAAGGCAGTATGGATGGCTCACTCAAGGTAGATGCCCGTAGCACGCCTAGTATTACATTCAAACAAGACATGAAAGGCATTGCCATTGGCCCATTGTTAGTAGATGCTATCAACAATGACATGATCGATGGCAAAGGTGCTCTTAACGTAGATGTCACTACATCGGGCAATACTGTTGGCGCATTGAAAAAAGCACTCGGTGGAAAAGCAGCGGTAAATCTTGCAGATGGCGCTGTAAAGGGCGTGGATATTGCTGGCACGCTTCGCGACATCAAATCTAAAGTGAATATTTTTAAAGATAAAAACAGTGTAAGTGCTGATAAAGCCAAAAAAACAGACTTTAGTGAACTCACGGCCAGCTTTACTATTAAAAATGGTGTGGCCCATAACGAAGACCTCGCCATGAAAGCGCCGATTTTACGTCTTGGTAAAGGCGATAGCCGCGGCAATATAGATATTGGCAACGAGACGATTGACTACCTTGCAAAACCTACCGTAGTGAAATCCCTTAAAGGGCAAGGCGGCGCTGATTTAGATTCTTTGGCAGGTCTTTCTATTCCTGTAAAAATCACAGGCACTTTTTCTGCCCCTAAATACGGCATGGACTTCGCCGCCATTGGCGCAGCAATCGCTAAATCTAACCTATTAGACAAAGTAGGTGGCGAAAAAGGCGCCGCAGTTAAAGAGCTGATTGGCGGCGGCAATAAAGTAGATGCGTTAAGTGGTTTGCTAGGTAAAAAGAAAGCAGCAGACGCTCCAACAACCACCTCATCAGAGCAAACTGGTGCACCCGCTAATACAACGGCAACGCCTGCAGAACAACCAAAGTCGGCAGAAGAAGTTGCTAAAGAAAAAGCAGAAAAAAAATTAAAGAAACTTCTTAAGTTTTAGTTGATTAACAGTTATCCCAATTTAAGCCGTCATGATTGATCATTTAAATCATGGCGGCTCATCTCAATTCAATGTCTGACTTTTCAAGCCGCCTCATCACTTGGCAAAAACAATACGGCCGCCATGATTTGCCTTGGCAAAACACAACCGACCCTTATGCCATTTGGGTATCTGAAATCATGTTACAACAAACACAGGTAAGCACTGTGATAGGCTATTACGCCAAGTTTATGCAGCGTTTTCCTGACATTGCAACACTTGCAAACGCCACGCAGGATGAAGTGTTGCAGCATTGGAGCGGCCTAGGTTATTACTCACGCGCACGTAATCTGCACCATGCGGCACAAACGATGATGGATGACTTTCATGGGCAATTTCCACAAGACTTTGCTGCCATACAAACGCTCTCTGGCATTGGTCGTTCTACCGCTGCCGCTATCGCCTCATTTGCTTTTAATCAAGTGCAAACCATATTAGATGGCAATGTGAAGCGTGTATTAACGCGCCATTTTGCAATAGCAGGTTGGCCCAGCCACCCAAAAATTGAAAAAGAATTATGGTTACTTGCTGAAAGCTTGCTCCCTCAGCATGAAATGGTCGCCTATACGCAAGGCCTCATGGATTTAGGCGCCACACTTTGCACCCGTAACAAGCCCCAATGTAGCACTTGCCCATTACAAAATACATGCAAAGCGTATCAAAAAGATATGGTTGATCAATTCCCTACACCAAAGCCACGTAAAGCTTTGCCAGAAAAAAACACCACCATGCTGATATTTTTATATGGTAATGAGGTGTTACTTGAAAAGCGTCCTGCACGCGGTATTTGGGGTGGATTATGGAGCTTTCCAGAAACTGAAAACAGCAGTGATTATATGGCTATCACGCAAAATAGATTTGGCATTGTAGCCGAAGACAAAAAGCCACTAGCCGTCTTTAGCCATGCTTTTACTCACTTCAAGTTACACATCACCCCACAACCTATGCAGGTGCTTAATAAAGCTAGCGAAGTAAGAAACGCGGGTCAAATATGGTTGAGTGTAGAAGATGCAATGAGTGCAGCCATCCCCACACCTGTGCGTAAGATATTACAAACACTTACTAAAAATAGTGCATAGTTTGATTTATCAGCTTGCACAATTTAGCTACGCCGCGTAGCATCAACCTCAGATGCCGATATTTTGTCAAGTAAATGGAATTATACTTGGTCTGTGCTGTCCATTTAGGTTGAGGTGTTTGGTATTGCAGCACCATAAGTAAGTGGAATAGAACAAAGCATCTATATAGGAGAGCCCCCCATGAGTACTGATCATTTATCTGCCAGCAATGACGTGACTAAAGAGCAATTAGTCGCTGATTTTAAAGTCGTGATTGCCGATGCTGAGGCATTATTAAAAGCCACAGCAAATCAAGGAGGCGAAGCATTTGCCAGTTTGCGAGCAAAGACTGAAGAGTCGTTATCTGCCGCAAAAGAAAAGTTAGCAGATGCTCAAGATGCGCTTATTGAAAAAACTAAGGCTGCCGCAATAGCTACGGATGATTATGTGCACGACAAACCTTGGCACGCGGTAGGTATCGCCGCTGGTATTGGCCTGGTGGTGGGTCTGCTGATTGGGCGACGCTAAACTGCCATGGCTGAATTAAGCAACAATAATGGCGAAGGTCTTTTGGTATCACTAAAAAAACTCACCGCTACACTCATTGCGATTGTGCATACGCGCATTGAACTGCTTAGCACAGATTTAGAAGAAGGTCGTGAGCGACTAATCTCATTACTTGCAATGATTTTCGTGGCACTTTTTTGCCTGTGCTTTGGCATGGTGTTGTTGGCGATTTTGGTGGTTGTTTTATTTTGGGATACTCACCGTCTTTTGGCACTAGGCACGCTAACAGCACTATTTTTACTCATTGGCAGTGTGCTTGGGTTTATGGCATTGCGTGCCTTAAAAGATATGCCCAGAATGTTTGAAGCAAGCTTGGCAGAGCTGGTAAAAGATCACCAAGCACTTGATGGAAAGCAGGAGTAAACGTTGGCTGAAAAATTAGCCCTGCTTGCTGAACGCCGCCACAATCTGATTGCAAAAGCTGAGGCACAACGCAATGCACTATCACAAGCTACAGCATCATTACAAACTCCATTCGCTATTGCTGACCGTGGTTTTAGGGTCGTTCGCTATTTAAAAAAACATCCCATCTTAACATTAGCTGCAACTACTCTTATTGGTTTCATGCGACCTTCGCGTCTAAGCAAGTGGCTTAAGACTAGCTTGTCGGTATTTCAATTAGTGCGCAATACCAGTGGTTGGTTTGGTAAAGATTAAAATACGCTTAAATTTCTCCCACAATATAAAATTTGCGCGATAATCATGCTAACCAACAAGGCTTGATTATCCACATGATTAATCGATTTAAATCAACTGTCCTCGAGAGTTTTATCAGTCTGCCTGCCAAGCTTCTTATTGGCTTATTTGTGTTTTATTGTTTGTTTGGTTATTTTGCGATTAATCCATTGGCGCAAAAAATGGTGCCTTGGATAGCAAACGAAAAATTAGCTAGCAACGCCACCATCGGCAAAGTGAGTTTTGATCCACTGCGCCTTAAAACCACTCTTGAAAACTTTAAATTAACCGAAAAAAATGGCGCACTGCTCGCAAGCTTTGAAAATTTAACGGTGGATTTTGAAGCCAGTGGTATTTTTAATCGCGCTTGGAAGTTTAATGAAATCAGCCTTACTGCGCCACAGGCAAACATTGCCATCTCTTCGCAAGGCAAACTAAACTGGGCTGATTTAATTGCCAAATTAGATGAAGACAAAACACCTCCTGATGACACGATTCCACGTGTACTGATTAAGCATATTGCCGTAAAAAACGGCAGTTTGGAGTATCTTGATGCATATCATCGTGCATTGCCGCTAAAAGCAGCACTCACGCCCCTTGCATTTGAGTTAGATGGTTTTTCAACGTTGCCACAAGATCGTGGCGATTACCTCATTGCGGCAACGTTTCCTGAGCAAGGTGGCACACTTAAATGGAAGGGCAATATGGGCGTAAACCCCGTTGCCTCAAAAGGTGCGTTGGCTGTTGATGGCGTTAAGTTGGCTAAGTTGATGCACATTGTAAAAGGCACAACCTTGCCTTTTATGGCAAAAAGTGGCGATATTCAAACCAGTTTTGATTATGATTTTTCATTGCCTAACGACCTGCCAAAACTCACGCTCAACAAAATTTCACTCGGTTTACATGATGTGGCAGGCGATACATCAACGGGCGAACTAAGCTTGAAGCAGGCGAACCTTACCATGCCTAGCTTGGCATTTTTGATGCAAAAGGAACCTGAATTACATCTGCATGATATGCATTTCACAATGGCAGAGCTCAGTCTCACGCAAGGTCAAGAAACAAACATTGCACTGAAACAAGCAGAAGCAAAGCTACCGCAGTTAGATTTTGCTATGCATAATGCACCGCAAGTGCAATTTCAAGATTTGAATCTCAACCTCGCTGATTTAAGTATCAACAAAGGGCGTGAGCATTTGCTTACTTTGCCACAGATGGCAGTGAATCAAGTGAGTTTAGATTTAGCTGCACATCATGCCAAAATTGAACAAATTTTATTGCCACAAGCCAGTGTAAAGGCCGTGATGGATAAATCAGGAGTGATTAACTGGCAGCAAGCTTTTGCTTCCCCCAGCAATACGACAGAACCCAGCATTCAAGTCGCAGAATCAACGGCGACTTCAACTGCTGAAGAAACGCCGTTTAGCTTAGATATTGCCGATGTGCAATTGCAACATTGGAAACTTGCGTTTTTAGACCAAACATTTTTAAACCCACTACAAGTGAATGTGGCAGATTTTAACTTGAGTCTTGCACTCAGTACGCCCAAGGGTGACTTATCTATCAGCAAAATGCAAAGCAAAATGACTGGCATTAGTGCGCAATCAGCACCTAATCACCAAGTTGCTAGTTTGGATAGAATTCAGCTTGCTGATGGCGAAATCAAGCTCGCCGAGCAAAAAGTAAGCATTCCATCGCTCACATTGACTGGATTAAAAACACAGTTGATTAAAGAGGCGAATAAGCCGCTTAATTGGCAAATGATACTTACCCCCGTTGCAATAAACACCACCAACAATAAGCTTGCAAAACCCTCGACAAAACAGCCTGATTGGGCAGTCTCGCTCAAAAAAATTGCGCTTGAAAATGCAAATCTGCATGTTGAAGATCGCAGTTTAACAACCCCCGTGATATTGGATGTGGAAAAAATTAACGTTGAAGTCCGCGATAGCTCGTTAGACCTAAAACGCGCGTTACCAGTAAAAGCTGCCTTTCAAATCAAACAAGGCGGTCAATTTAGTTCGCAAGGTCAGCTTACGCCTGCACCGCTGGCGGCTGATTTTGATTTAAAACTCAATGGATTCTCACTCAAGCTGCTTGCACCCTATATTAACCAATTTGCACTATTAAAACTCAATGATGGTGCGGCAGAGATAGGTGGTAAGTTGGCTATCAAAAATAATCAAGACTTAGCATTGACTTTTAATGGCGGTTTTGGTGTGAACAACCTGCAAATTGTAGAAGAAGCCAATAATGCGCCTTTTTTAAGTTGGGAGCGCGTTGCCAGCAACAGCTTGCAAGTTTCATTAGCCCCCAATCGCGTGCAAATGGCAGAGTTGCAAATTATAAAACCGATAGGCAAGTTTATTATCCACCAAGATAAAAGCATGAATGTGACGCGCATGTTGCGTAACCAACCTGTATCATCTGCGCCAGAAGCCCCTGTAAAAGAAGCCTCAGCACCCGTTGAGCAATCAGCACTACCAAGCAGTAACGGGTTGCTGGCAGCAGCAAAATCTTCAATCGCCAGTGACGCAAAAAATGCTGAGGATAAACCGTTCACGCCGCCACCTATAGCGGCGGATGCGGAAGCAGAGGATTTTCCCGTGAGTATTGAAGCCGTTAAAATTGACAATGCGGCTTTAGAGTTTGCAGACCTTTCACTCACTCCGCAGTTTGGCACAAATATTCACTCGCTTACAGGCGTGATTAACGGCGTATCCACGAATGCATCATCTACAGCACAAGTCGAGCTTGATGGCCGTGTGGACGATTACGGTGCGGCAAGTATTCGTGGCTCTTTGCAGCCTTTTAAAGCCACCAATTTTACGGATTTAAAACTCGCCTTTACCAACTTAGAGATGAACCGCCTTACGCCCTATTCAGGCAAGTTTGCTGGCAGGCGCATAGATTCTGGCAAGCTGTCGGTAGATTTAGAATACAAAATCAAACAACGCCAGTTAGCAGGTGAAAACAAATTTGTGATTCACAAATTAAAACTAGGCGAGAAAATTGAGAGTGCTGAAGCTGCCAATTTACCGTTAGATTTAGCCATTGCCATTTTGGAAGACAGCGATGGTGTCATTGATTTAGACCTCCCCATCACTGGCAGCCTAGATGACCCTAAATTTAGCTACGGCAGCATCGTGTGGAAAGCCATTAGAAACGTATTGGGTAAAATTGTCACCGCACCCTTCCGCGCCTTGGGCAAGCTATTTGGTGGTAGTGGCGATAAACTAGAAGCGATTACCTTCGAAGCTGGCAGTGCCACACTCAGCCCACCTGAGCTTGAAAAACTTAAAATGGTAAGCACGGCCTTAAGCAAACGCCAAGGCTTAACACTAGGCGTAGTGCCAAGCTTTGATGCCGCAATCGATACCCGTGCCATTCAAGAAAGCACCTTGCGCCGCAAAGTGGCTGAAAATATGGGCACACTTGCAGAAGGTCAGCAAGCAGGGCCGATTGACCTGACCAGCCCCAAGGTGCAAAAAGCCATTGATGACCTTTACGACACACTCACTAAAAAAAGCTTATTTAAAAAATTAGCCTCAAAATTTGAAAAACCTAAGGAGAGTCACTACCAAGAAGCACAAGAAAAACTCACAATGAGCATAGAGGTAAAAGAAGCCGATTTACAAGCCTTAGCAAAAGCACGTGCGCAAGCCATACAAAAAATACTGGTTGATGCGGGTATTGCACAAACGCGCATTCAAATTGATAAAACAGAGCAGGGAAAGGCTGACAGTAAAGCCAAAAATATCAACACGAGGCTTACTTTAGATGCCAAAGCCGTGAAACAACAAAACACGGGGGATGAAAAAGTGGTTAATCTAAAACCTAGCAAATCAATAGCTAATCAATGGAGTCTGAGCTAACTTAATGGACGCCGCTACAAAAGGTAGCTTCGGGCTAATTGCTGATGAATCCACAAATGATGCGAATAGTAAGCAATGAATCAAAATGTGCCGAGGCAGCAAAAAGCATGAATAACTCGCTTTATGTCTGCCAGCGCACAGATTGCCTATAAACAAAAATCTAGACTGATTGCATGACGCTGCAACAATTACTGCGTCATGTAGGTTTAATTTCAATTAACTGTAAATCTAATTTAAGGAAATAAAATCATGTCAGATATTAATGAAGCAAGCAAGCTCCACACCCAAGCAGCAGATGACCATGAAGCCACAGCAAAACATCATCGTAGTGCAGCAAATTGTCATGACAAAAATATGACTAGTAATGCTAAGGACATTGCTAAGAAGGGCGTGTCCTGAATTTTGTGTAAACGTTGGTTAATCACTGCTGCGGCATTCTCTCTTTAAACTGAATACTAAACCTATTTAAAGAAAGTAGTCTCTAATGCTTATGGGCTACTTGCTTCAGGGTGTCGCACTTCGTGGTTGTATCCACCTCATGCTGTGGGATAACATGAGAAAGTAAGCTCTAAATTAAATTGCTGCAATTGAGAAAGAGTGAGTGAGTTTAAATCAACAGTACAATTTGCAGTGTCAAAAAAAACACCAATACGAAGTGCTTTTCGACCGTGGAGATTTAGCAGCCTATTTATTAAAGGCTTTCTCAAAAAGGCATCAACAATTAGAGGTAAATCCTTGGTAGTTATGGGCTCTTCATAAAAAACTTCAAGGCAATCAACTCCTTGCCACTTTTTTTTAACTGACATAGCTTCGACAACTCCCTCAATATCTGAAAAGATACTACTATCGAAAAAAAGTAACGACAAATCACATTCCTTCATATTTAACAACTTTCTGCTCATTTACCAAATAGCAACAAGTAGCCTGTATGCAATACGGGGCAATTCTAGCAGAGTAGTGAAGTTTTTCTGCTGAACGCTCACGTAAACCTTAGGGGATGCGTAATGAGGATTAAGTGTTAGAGTTGCCTGACTTTCTAGCGGCAAACGCTTGTGCTAACTGGGTTTGTTTTTTTAAGCCGATATTCACTACGCTTGGCATGACGCCATTAAGCCATGCAAAAAACGATTCTGGCTGCCCAATAAATACTTCTTGCTTTTCTTTTTCTAAGGCATTGACGATGCGGGTGGCAACGTACTCAGGCTCATCTACATTGCCGCCTGTTTTGGCGAGCATGGCGAGCGTGTTGGCATCATTCATTGGTGTATTCACGCCACGTGGGGCAATGTAGGTGACGCCTATATTGGTGTTGACCAACTCACGGCGCAACGCTTGTGAAAAGCCATGAATGGCAAATTTGGTTGCGCAATACGTTGCATAATGTGGAAAGCCCAGCGAACCCAAAATTGAGCCTATCATCACGAAATGCCCTTGATTTTGGGTTTTAAATTGCGGTAGCAATGCGTGCGCTAACTGTAGCGGGGCAGTCACATTGGTGTTAATCATTTGCGCAATGCGTGCTGGGCTTTGGTCTTCAAACTGAATAAAGTCAAGGATGGCTGCATTGTTAATTAAAATATCCACGCCGCCTAGTTGTGCTGTGGCTTGTAGTGCCACTTGATTAACCGCATCTGCTGTTTCAAAATCTGCCACTAAAATGCTGGCGTAACCGCCTTTGTGCTTAATTTCATGTGCGAGGTTTTCAAGTTTGGCGGTATCACGCCCAACTAAAGCCAATTTTGCACCTTTGCGTGCCAATTGGCGGGCTAGATGTTGACCAATGCCTCCTGTTGCACCTGTGAGTAAAATACGTTTGTTTGCGAGTTGCATAGTGTATGCTCCTAAGTGTTTTGCATGTGTTCACTGGCAATTGTACGGAAAATATTACCATACAGCTGATAAAATACTTTGGCACTATGAATCAGCATGGCTTGGTCGTTTTCATCAGTGATTTGATTGACTAAGCTTTCATAAAAAGACACATGGCTAATATCAAGTGAGCCGTGTGAGAGCAAGTAGCTAAAGGCTTTTTTGGGTAAGTTTAAACGGGTCATTAACTTTTCGCCCGCTTGTGTTGCTACAGCCGTACTTGTGCCTTCTAATACTAACACCATGCCAAAAAAACCAATGGGGTTTACGCGTTGTATCATGTCGTACGCATAAGCGACCATCACTTCAGTGGCAATGCTGGCGCGCGTTGTTGCGGTTTTGCTCGCACGTACGGCTTCTTTATCACCTCCGCATTCGGCAATGTCATTGAGTACCCATTCTTGATGCCCCATTTCTTCTTCAATGTATTCACCAATCGCGGTACGTAGCCATTCATAATGCGCAGGTAAACGCCCGCCACAGCTCATGAGCAATGGCGTGGTATGTTTAACATGGTGATACGCTTGCGTTAAAAATGCTAGGTAGGTTTCAAGTGAAATGCTGCCTGCGGCACCTTGTGTAATCAGCGGTAAGCGCATGAGTTCGTTGCGTTCGGCTTCAGTTGTGTTAAGTAAAGTTTGGTAAAAAGTCATGCAGGCTCTCCAAAGGGTTGCGCTTGGGGGTGATAAAGCGCGTTAATTTTATCTTGGTAATGATTAAAAATTATGTCACGGCGATTTTTTCCGCTCGTGGTCAGTTGTTGGTTTTGTGCTGAAAATGGTTCATCAGCCAGTAAGTAGCGATGAATACGTGCGTAATCAGGTAAATGCGCGTTAATCTGATGAATAGTTGTTTGAATTTGCGCTGCTGAGATGGCTTGTCTTGGCACAATCACGGCAACATTCCAAGGTTTAGCCTCACCAAACAATGCAGCTTGTGCAATGAGAGCTGAGTCTTTTAGCTCACGTTCTACCCATTCTGGTGAAACATTACGCCCAAAAGAGGTAATGAAAATGTTTTTTTTACGCCCGTTAATATATAAATAACCAGCATCATCTAAATACCCAATATCGCCAGTGTCTATAAAGTCCAGTGAGGTGCTCATGGTTTGCTCACCAGTATAGGCCAGTAAATTAGCCCCTTTAACCAATACTTCATTATTCTGGGTAATCTGCACCATGACATGAGGCAAAGGCTTGCCTACACTGCCGATTTTATTGGCACTGGGCGTATTAAGCGCAACCACAGATGCACTTTCTGAAAGTCCATAACCCTCAAAAACTGGCAAACCCAGTGTGACTGCGCGTTGTAGTAATTGGGGTGAAACCGAGGCTCCACCCACCGCCAAAAAGCGCAAATCAGGCAATGGCTTAGTTGTGGTTTCACAAAATTGCACTAAAGCATTTAACATTTCAGGAATCAATATCGCGGTATTGGCGTGTGTTTTTGTGAGCGCATCATGAAGCTGATGAATGTTCAAGCTGCTACCAGTAAACCCGATTTGTGCTGCTGGCAGTAAATGGACACAAGCCCCCGTCAGTAAACTGGCATACACGCCTGCTACGTTTTCTAGCAAAGTAGCGAGTGGCAATACGCAAAGGTGCTGATCTTGCTGATAACTGCGTGGCTAATTGAATGGAATTTGCCACTTGCAACATTGCTTCTAAGCTTAAGCACACCCCTTTCGGGTTGCCTGTTGTGCCTGAGGTATAAGTCACTTTGGCGGTGTTAGGGGGGAGTGCTTTTGCGGGGATGTTTAAATAAAAAAGCGTCAGCGTTTTGCCTGCTACCACTAAGGTGTTTTCTGCATCAATCTGCTTGGCTAACAGTGGCATTAAATCACTGGCTTGATCCGTAATCAGTATTTTCACCCCTGCATCTTGCAAGGCGTGTTGCACTTGTGTGGGTGAGAAAAATGCAGGAATCGGCACCACAGGCAGCGCATTTGCAGTGAGGGCTAAATCTAGCACCACCCAAGCAGGATGGTTTTCTATTGCGATGGCAACAGGGGCATGGTTAGTAATGGCTTGCAGTGTGCTTTGTAGCGTCACCACCGCACGTTGCAACTCAGCATAGCTAAGCGAAAAATCTTGCCCTTGTAATGCGATATTGTTCGGTTGAGTGTGTGCGTAAAGAGATAAGTGTTGTTGCAGCATCGTTAAGGTGTTATCTCAGAGTGTGGCAATCCCACGTACTGCAACCACTTGTGGGGCGTTATCATAATAACTGCCCCAGCAGGCTTGTTCACGCAGGTTTAAGCGGTTTTTATCAGCGGCTTGTAATGCAAATACATCGCGCCCGCCCTTGATTAAACCATTTTGTAAGCTGTGATGCGCCGTAGCTACACACCACTCCACGCCAATGTCTAAGCTATGTTGAATCACATGGGCAATAAGAACGCCAGCATTGCGTGGATTGGCAACGGCTAAGTTACCAATTTCAGTAATGTGCTTGCGCGTAATGATGCGATTAAACCGTTGTGAAAATACAGTTTCAACAGGCGCATCTAAATAACGCTCTAAAAACAATGGACCTTGACTCGCTTTACGCAAGCCAAAAGCGGCAACCAATTGATTATCTTCATCACGCAAACTCACTAAGGTGGGCATAAATTGTTGCACATTTGCGCGATATGTTTTTGCAAAAACATCATGCACAAATTGCTCAATCTCTTGGCGGTCTGGCGCGTTTTCATCGCTACTTGTTAAGTGTACATTTTCAGCACGATACCGTTTAGCCGCCGCATAAGAGCGTGCCTGGTAGGCAATCTCAGCATGGAAAATGCTAGGGTTTGTGTTTAAACTAAAAGCCTGTGATGTCAGCATTTTGTATTTCATCCTTACTATTTTCGTATAGATACGAGTAATTCAGCAAGTTATAGGCCAAGCAAAAAGTGCGATAAATGCCTCAATAAATCCATTTTTTATGCAAGCAATGTATAAAAAATGTCCTAAGCATGCAAAAATTGCAGTTAAAAATGGTTTGTTTTTAAGAGATTGCTTATAGAGCAGCCAGTTAGGGAAACGCGGAATAAGTGAGTGAGCGGGATGAAGTTCGAGACGCAGGTAACGCAGAGCTGAGATAATACGCGGTTTACAGCGAGGTTGCGAGTGCCGCGCAATGTAGCAATTTGCCCGCGTAGCCATTTATTCCGTGTTTCCTTAGGTATGTGGCTTACTTTTTGCTCATTTAAGCCACATGTTTCAAAATATTATCTCTTATAAAAATCTACCTCAACGAAATTGCCTCGCGCGGCATCACCGCTTTTGGTGTGGTCATTTAGTGTTTGCTCTTTTATTTGCATTGTGGATGTTAGCAATATATACCAACTCCACTTGGGATGTGCGCTTAAGCAATCACTTCTTCAATGTGCACCAGCAACAATTCCCATTGAAGCATCATCCTTTTTTCTCTGAACTTATGCACACGGGTCTCAAGTGGCTAATGGTAGGCATTGCCTTATTAAGCCTTTTGCTCGCTATTATGGCAAAGAGAATGCGAACGTTAAAACCTTACCAGCACCCATTATTGTGGGTCTTTGTTGGCATGGCTGTTTCATCAAGTGTAGTCGCCATACTCAAACACTACAGCTTGCAAGCCTGCCCGTGGGATTTAACCATGTATGGCGGTGATTTACCTTTGCTAGGTTTGTTTTCTAGTCTGCCTGCGGGTGTTGAGGCAGGGGGCTGTTTTCCTGCAGGGCATCCGTCGGGCGGTTTTGCGTTAATGGCATTTTATTTTGCCTTTAGAAAAATCAAGCCACAATTTGCCTATGGAATGCTTGGGCTGAGTATTGTAATGGGCTTGGTTATGGGCGTTGCACAAGTGATGCGAGGGGCGCATTTTTTGTCACACGTATTATGGAGTGGTTGGGTCGTTTGGGTGGTTTTGTTGCTACTTTACGCTTTTTGGAGGCCTGAAAAAGTTAAAAATACGCCTCAGTCAGTGACTAGAAATTAAATCAAAAGCAATTAAAAACA
>JABFSF010000003.1 GCA_013140755.1 Methylotenera sp.
GTTGGAAATTGTCCCGGACATGGAATTTAAGCTTAACGAAAAAGAAGCGAATTTTGAGCAGATTCATAAGGCTTTATTGGCTGGGTTGCTTGGCAATATTGGTTTTAAAGATGGTGAGAGCGAGCCTTATGAAGGCGCGCGCGGCATTCGTTTTCATGTGGCACCTGGCTCTACGTTAAAAAAATCCAGACCAAAATGGGTGATGGCGGCTGAGTTGATGGATACCACAAAGTTATACGCACGCTGTGTGGCCAAAATTGAACCAGACTGGATTGAGCCGCTGGCAAGAGGACTCACCGAAAGCCATTATACTGACCCGCGCTGGGATAGAAAAATGGGCATGGTCAACGCGTGGGAGCGCGTGAGTTTGTATGGACTCACCATTATCCCTAAGCGTCGCGTGCATTATGGGCCAATTAACCCAACGGAATCGCGTGAGATTTTTATCCGTGAAGCGCTGGCAAATGGTGAGTTTGATACTAAGGCAGCATTTTTTACCGCCAATGAACGCTTAATTGCCGAAGTTGAGGAGTTAGAGCATAAGGCACGTCGTCAGGATGTATTGATAGACGAGCACCAATTATTCGCGTTTTATGATGCGAAAATTCCTGCGGATATTTTTAATGCGGCGAGTTTTGAGCATTGGCGTACCGAGGCTGAAAAATCCAATCCTAAGTTGCTGTTTTTGACGCGCGATGACTTGATGCGTCATGGTGCCGATGCCATTACTGCGGTGCAGTTTCCTGAAACATTGATGCTATTACCCTCCACCTTTAAGGGGGAGGGTAAAAATGGGGGTAATCTAACGCACAACCCCCATCCCATCCTTCCCCCTGAAATGGGGAAGGAGTTTTTTGTATTACATCTCAAGTATCGGTTTGAACCAGGCCATATTTTGGATGGCGTGACGGCAACCATCCCGCTGGCTTTATTAAACCAGCTTAATTCGGTACAAACCGAATGGTTAGTACCAGGCATGTTGCGTGAAAAGTTGACTTACCTCATCAAGGCGTTACCTAAAGCATTCCGCCGTGTTTGTGTGCCTGTGCCGGAATTTGTGACTGGTTTTTTAGAGCATGTTGGCAATCAGTTTTCTACACCGTTACTCGAAACGCTGGCCGCTTATATTCAACACAAAACCACGTTAAAAATCAGTAAAGAAGACTGGAGTCTAAGCGAGATACCAGCTCACCATTTAATGAATTTCAGTGTGGTAGATGATGCAGGGCGCGAGCTGGCGATGGGGCGTGATTGGAATTTACTCAAAAAACAACTTGGTTCAGCGGCACAGCTCACTTTTAGAAACACCTCGCCCGATATTGAAAAAACTGGTTTGAAACAATGGGATTTTGGCGATTTACCGCAAACCTTGAGCTTTGAGCGCGATGGTTTAAAAGTGACAGGTTACCCGGCCTTAGAAGATGCTGATGACAGTATTTCAGTAAAATTGTTTGATACCGAACGCGAGGCGGAATTAAGCCATCGTAAAGGTGTCTGTCGCTTAATGCGATTCGAATTAAAAGAGCAAATGAAGCAGCTTGAGAAAAGCTTGCCGAACTTTAACCAGTATGCGCTGGTGCTACGCAATATTATCTCGTCCGATGATTTGCGTGAAGATATGATACGTGCCATTGCTGACCGTGCGTTTATTGGTGAAGATGACTTGCCGCGTACCAATGCAGACTTTATGAAGTTAAAGCAACGTGCCAGAACGCGCTTGCCCGCGGTGACAGAGGCGATTGCAAGGCAGGCGCAGGCAATTGCAACTGAATATCAATTGCTGACACAGAAACAAAGCCAGATGGCGGCAACTGTAAACAGGTTAAAGCGCGACTTAGAGCAGCAAGTAAATTTGCTGGTGTATAAAGGTTGCTTTAGCCAAACGCCATGGGAGCAATTGCAGCATATTCCACGTTACCTTAAAGCGTTGCGTTTACGCATAGAAAAACAGCCAGCTAACCCAGACCGCGATGGTAAAAATGCAGCCAGCGTGGGCTTGGTGTGGCAAAAATGGCAGGATAAAATCAATGCATTGAATTCAGCTCATTTGGATATTCCGCAAAGTTTACAGGATTTTAGATGGTTAATTGAAGAGCTGCGCGTGTCGCTGTTTGCGCAGGAACTTAAAACGCCGTTTCCAATTTCGATTAAGCGCTTAGAGAAAATCTGGGCTGATATGCGGTTTTAATGTTTTATGCAAACTGATCCAGCCAACACCCATCTCTTAGCAGAAAATTTTGACGGATTTTTGTCAGGTAAAGCTTTGAAGTCAGTGCATGGCGACCGATTTATTCGGATTAACATTAGCCGCAACACCTTGCTTGCGATTGTTTTCTCATTACTTCTACATGTATTGATCTTGTTTGTTGCTTTGCCTAAAGTTGAATTAGATGATACTTCTGCTACATTGCCCCGCGCCATGGAAGTGAGTTTAGCGCCGCCTAAGCCAGCAGCAGAAGTTGTCGCGCAAGCCCCAGCGGAAACGCCACCACCTCCGGTTGCCAAACCCAAAATCATGGCGCAAAAACCAACGC
>JABFSF010000043.1 GCA_013140755.1 Methylotenera sp.
TATCAACCTGACTGGTGATTATGTCTGGCGGCAAAGTCGCAAAGTAGAAGATGGGAAATTTAGACCGTTACGCAACGCAGAAAAGTCTTAGCGTACAATTTTTTCCGTTTTCTGCGTTCGCCCCTATAAAAGATAGACTGCTAATTTCTAGTTGTCTATATTTAATTTATGTAGCACTGCGTGGGTAGGTTGGCCATCCTACTCACGTTTTTTAAAGTTAAATACACGCCCATGCCATTTCTCTAACCCTAGCGAAAACGCTCAATAAGAGCCGCTTACAATTAAAAACACACCCTAAAAAGTGTGTTTTTATTTTTGGTTTTCAGTAGTAGAAAACAAGTCGGCAAGCATTTTACTGCTTATTATTTGCTTTTCTTCGTCTGATAATGATGCTTCGCGTTTTGCCAGGTCTTCCGCAAACGCCAGCCGTGTTTCGGTGGTGGGGTAGTCAAAATCAATGTTATTTTTCTTCATTTTCCGAGTTACTCCTATAATTTTAATCAAAACCCGCTTAAAACATAGTGCTCTAAGTTTGAACCTTAACAAAGGGCATGCAAGGCAGCCGCCAACCAAACCATCAAGGATAATTGCGGGCGAATAGCCTTTATGCTCAACTTCTAAAATCTTCATGTGAAAGTTATTGCTAGCAACGTCAAAGATTACCGTTATGTTGATTCACTTACCTCACCACGCCATTAACACCTGATTATCACAAGCCACTACTTCTTTTTTTGTGCCATGACCTGCATTTTTTAAGGTGTGTAACTCAACCAAACCGATTGATTGCAACACGTCAATATCGCGTTTAACGGCTGACCTGTCACGCTTTAAGCGTTGCGCTATATCTGTAATTGAACCTGAACGCAGGCGGATTGCTCTAAACAAATCAATCTTTGCCGCAGATACCACTTTAGCTAAATCTTCTGCGCGCTCAAAGCTCACAATTTTACTTTCTTTTTCCAACAAACCTTTATCTGCCAAGCTTGCAATAGCTTTGCCTCGGCTAAAAAAATCTTCTGTACTTTCAATTTTAATGTGCATTATTTGCTCCTTAATGCTAACCATGCTTGTTCAAATAACAGCTCTGTCACAAAACACGACTACCATCAAACGCTCTTCAATTAAGTCGTTTGCCGCCTCGCAATTCCGCATTCAACTCCTTTTATTAAGCCAACGCTGGCCTAATTAAACTTTCTGCTGAAATGCCAAGCCCTTGATGCAATTTCCATATCATGGTTGATGTTAATGTGCGCTTGCGGTTTAGTATTTCATATACACGGTTTACCTTGCCTATCATTGGCACCAAGTCTTTTGCAGTTAAACCTTCTTGCTCCATACGAAATTTAATGGCCTCTATTGGGTCTGGAGGGTCTATGTGATAGTGCTTAGCTTCGTAATCTTCAACCAAAGTCAGTAATATTTCAAAACGGTCGCCATCTGGGGTGTCAGGTGTTGGCTCATTGTCAAAATAAGTAGATACCTCACGTAATGTCGTTTGATAATCTTGTTCATTATGAATTGGTTTGATATTCATGCTATTACTCCAGTTCTATTGTTTCCGCGTTGATCGCGTCATATTGCTTATGCGTGCCAATGAATTTGATATAAATAAAAAGAGCCGAAAGGCTCCATACCCTAAAACTAAACAGCCGCACTATGCAGCTTAAGCCCCAACGCGTTAATCACCTTCCAAATAGTACTAAACTCAGGGTTGCCCTCGCCAGAAAGGGCTTTATACAAGCCTTCACGGCTAAGCCCTGTATCTTTAGCCAGCTTAGTCATGCCACGTGCACGGGCGATGACCCCCAAGCTTTTAGCAATAAAAGCAGGGTCATTGCCTGCCTCATCCATGCACGCCTGAAAATACAGAGCAACATCTTGCTCGTCTTGCAAATACTCGGCACTATCAAAGCGCTTAATCCCCAGTTTTTTAACCGCATCGTTATTCATGGTTTATCCTTTCAACAATTCAATCATCTTTTTAGCCTTGGTAATGTCACGCTTTTGGCTAGACTTAATACCACCGCACAACAGCACCACCACAATATCTGCCTCTTGCCAGCAATAAATGCGATAACCAGCACTCAAGTGAACGCGCAACTCAATCATGTCATCAAAAGACTTGCAATCACCCCAATGCCCATCAGCCAATCTATCCAGCCTAGCCAAGATTTGCTTTTGTGCGATACGGTCTTTAAGCGCAAGCAGCCAAGCGTTAAAGTCTTCAGTACGTTCTATCATCAACATGGTGAAATTGTAATCTATGGTTTACATGATGGCAAGGTTAATTAAATTTTTCATGTGATTTATCTAAGAGCCAAAAGGCTCATTTTTTCACCTAAAATATTCAAACTTTTTCAGAATATGCGGCATCACAATTTTTACACGCCCATAAAAAAACCCGCAAGAAGCGGGTTTGATGTTTACTTAAATCTACCGCACAACACCATTAAAATCACGGCTGGCATCATAGCCAAGCTAAGGGCAAACGGTGCTGCCGATACGTGGCATACCAGCCCAATGACAA
>JABFSF010000098.1 GCA_013140755.1 Methylotenera sp.
CACGCCCGCTATTGATAGAAATTCAAGCCTTGGTGGATGAAAGCCACGCGCCAAATGCTAAGCGGTTGGCGACTGGTCTTGAGCAAAATCGTTTGGCGATGTTATTGGCGGTGCTAAACCGCCACGCAGGCATCCCATGCTTTGACCAAGATGTATTTATTAACGCGGTGGGTGGGGTGAAAATTAGCGAGCCAGCAGTAGATTTAGCTGTGTTATTATCTGTTGTCTCATCGCTCAAAAACAAGCCACTTATGAGTAAACTTGTGGTGTTTGGTGAGGTTGGTTTGGCGGGAGAGGTCCGCCCCGTGCAGGGTGGCTTGGTGCGTTTGAAAGAAGCGGCAAAGTTGGGGTTTACACATGCGATTGTGCCAAAATCAAATGCCCCTAAACAAAAAATTGAGGGCTTAGCCGTGGTTGCGGTAGAGCGTTTGGAGCAGGCACTCCATCAATTAAGAAATCAATCATCGTAACGAGCAATCAAGATAAAATGGTGAAACATCTCAGTAGGTAATATGTGTATGGAAATCATGCCAATGATGTTAATTAACGGTGCTTTTCACCATTCTATTACGCCGCTAGACCGAGGTTTCGCTTATGGAGATGGTGTTTTTCGTACCATACAGTTATGCGGTGGCTTGCCCATGCATTGGCCTTTGCATTATCAAAAATTAGTGGCTGATTGCGCTACCATTGGCATTGTGTGCCCAAGTGCTGAGTTGTTGATGAGCGATCTTCAGCAATTGATTACTTTAGAAAATATTGAAGAAAACAAACTTGAGGTGTTGAAAATCATCATCACAAGAGGTGAGGGTGCGCGTGGTTATAAACCTCCCGCCGTGGTGATGCCTACTCGGGTGCTGATTAAATCGGCGATACCAGAATATGCAACAGAGTATGCGATGCAAGGTGTGCGTTTGCATTTATGTGAAACAAGATTGGCCACACAACCCAAATTGGCAGGGGTAAAGCATCTTAATCGTCTTGAAAATATACTTGCTCGCATGGAGTGGCGCGATGACCATATTTTTGATGGCTTAATGTTGAGCCAGCAAGAAGTGGTGATTGAATGCACCATGAGTAATCTATTTGCAAGGTTTGGCACGAGTTTAATCACCCCAGATTTATCGCAATGCGGCGTTGCTGGGGTAACACGGCAACGTATTTTAGGTTTTGGGCGTGCGTTGGGGTTTAATATGCACATAGAAAACATAGCGTTAGAAAAGCTATTGCAAGCAGATGAAATGGTAATTTGTAATAGCTTGTTTGGCGCGTTTCAAGTGCGTGAGCTTGCGCAAAAAACTTGGCAACAACAAAGCCTTGCAACAAAGATAAGAAATGCACTGAGTACATGATAAAACGTATTAAAAAATTGATTATTTTGAGTGGCGTGGTCGTTTTATTGTTCAGCATTGGGCTGGGATATTATGCGATTTCGCCCTTAAAGTTGCAGCCTAATAGTCAAGAGGTTGTGATTCAACCCAAAAGTGGTTTAAAAAGCATTGCCTCACAGTTGGTTGTGCAGGGGGTATTGAGTGAGCCATGGCGTTTTGTTATCCTCGCTAAGCTGTTGAATAAAGAACAGTATTTGCAGGCGGGTAGCTACACGCTGAATAAAAACGTGTCACCTTATCAATTATTATTATCGCTTAATCATGGCAAGGCAACGCAAGGGAGTATTACTTTTATAGAAGGGCGAACTTTTGTCCAAATGCGTGCAAAAATTGCTCAACATGATGCAGTTAAGCAAACCCTTGCTGGGGTATCTGATGCGGAGTTGTTGAAAATGCTGGGGGCTGAGTATGCGATTGCTGAGGGCTTATTTTTCCCAGATACTTTTTATTTTGACCGCCATACGCCTGATATCACTCTGCTTAAAATTAGCTATGACACCATGCAAGCAAAACTTGAAAATGCATGGCAAAATCGTGCCCACAATCTGCCTTATAAAAATAGTTATGAGGCATTGATTATGGCTTCTATCGTAGAAAAGGAAACAGGAAAAGCCTCTGAAAGACCAATGATTGCAGGGGTTTTTATTAACCGACTCCGTTTAGGAATGCGCCTACAAACAGACCCCACCGTCATTTATGGTATGGGGGCGCAATATCAGGGCAATATTCGTAAAAAAGATTTATTAGCCGACACGCCTTATAATACCTATACTCGTAATGGCTTACCGCCTACACCGATTGCAATGCCTGGCATGGCAGCGATTGAAGCGGCTTTGCACCCCGCAGAGACTAAAGCACTGTATTTTGTAGGCAAAGGTGATGGTAGCCATGTTTTTTCTGATAACTTAGCGCAACATAACCGTGCGGTTGCAAAATATCAATTAAAACGATCCTAAAACATCTAAGTAAAATTTCTAATAAAACGCATGTTGATGACAACCCCGATGATAAAACCTGAATCAATTCACGCAAAATTTATTACCTTAGAGGGCATGGATGGGGCAGGTAAAAGCACACATATCCCACATATTATTAAAATGCTACAAGCCAGTGAGCGTGAGGTGGTTTCAACACGAGAGCCAGGCGGAACCGCCTTGGGCGAGCGATTGCGCGAATTATTGTTGCATGAACCTATGCATCCAGAAACTGAAACCTTACTGATGTTTGCTGCTAGGCGAGAACATCTTGCGGAAGTGATTGTTCCTGCTTTGGCACGTGGTGCTTATGTACTGTCTGACCGTTTTACAGATGCTACTTATGCCTACCAGTGTGGTGCGAAAGGAGTATTGGCCGAAAAGGTTGAAGCCTTAGAGCAGTGGGTGCAGGCTACGCTACAGCCCGATTTAACGCTGTTATTTGATGTGCCTGTTGAGGTGAGTATCCAGCGTTTATCAAGCGCGCGATTACCTGATAAATTTGAACGAGAATCTGCCGATTTTTTTACGCGAATTCGCAACGCATATCTACAGAGAGCGCAACAAAACCCGACAAGATTTAAAATCATTGATGCAAATCAGCCGTTAGCGCAAGTGGCAGCGCAGGTTGAGCGCGTGGTTACGGAGTTTTTGAAATGACCACGGCGATTTATCCTTGGCAGCAAGCCATTTGGGTGCGATTTAAACACAGGGAGCAACGTCTGCCTCATGCGCTTTTATTGCATGGACGTGTAGGGATAGGTAAATATGATTTTGCACGTTACTTGAGTCAATCGCTACTATGTAGCCAGCCAAAGCAAGATGGTGCACCATGTGAGACGTGTTCAAGTTGTCATTGGTTTAATGAAGAAAGTCATCCAGACTTTCGTTTATTAAGCCCAGAGCAAGAAAATGATACCGACGATGAAGTAAGTACAACCAAAAAAACAAAAAAGAAAACACAAATCTCTGTCACCCAGATTCGAGAGTTAGCTGACTTTTTGAGTTTATCTAGTCACCGCAGTAATGGCTTACGCGTTGTGCTGATTCACCCCGCAGAGGCACTGAATGTGGCTTCTGCTAATGCATTATTAAAAATGTTAGAAGAGCCTGCCAGTGGAGTTGTATTTATTTTAGTGGCGCATCAATTGCAACGCTTGCTACCCACTATTACTAGCCGTTGCCAAAAATTTGCAATGCCTGTACCCAATGAGCAACAAGCACTCGCCTGGTTAAATGCACAGGAGATCCAAAACAGCAAGCAACAGTTAGCGTATTTAGAAGGTTCTCCACTGAAAGTGCAGGCTGAGCAAGTACAATTTAGTCAGTTAGCTGAAACTTGGAGCTTGCTAAGTTTAGGAGAAAAATTAGAGCCACATGTTACCGCACCAATGTTAAATGCGGTTTCTGCTGAGTTAGGTATTATTGCACTGCAAAAATGGTTGTATGATATTGTCGCGCTTAAGTTGGGGCAAGGTGTTAGATACCATTTACAATACATAAAAGCTTTGCAAGGTCTCGCCGACAAGGTAAACTTGGCTAAGTTATTTGAAATGCAAAATAAAACAAACGCGTTACGAAAGCTTGCACTTCATCCACTTAATCATGAGTTGCAAATTGAGAGTTTACTCATTGAATATACTAAAATATTTAGTCAAAAATAAATAAATAAATAAATTGAGATTTAATTATGGCCGATGAACTACCCTTAGATGGCAGAAATATTCAAAGACCAGGTGTGCTGGCACTGGCAATTAAAGAGAAAGCTGCACTTTATGCAGCTTATATGCCTTTTGTGAGTGGAGGTGGGTTGTTTATTCCGACCAATAAACCCTTTAAGATGGGGGAAGAAATTTTTATGCTATTGAGCTTGCTTGAAGATCCAGAAAAATTAAGGGTGGTAGGTCATGTTGTTTGGATTAACGCTACAACTCAAGGGAGTAAGCAGCAGGGTGTGGGCGTAAAATTTAGTGAAAAAGATGGTGGAATTGAGGTGCGCCGCAAAATTGAGGGTTTGTTAGGTAGTGCACTTAAATCTTCACGTCCAACGCACACGCTTTAAATAAGTACTTCAGCATTTGAATGTTTGGTAAAGTGAATTGCAATGCTTGTTGACTCTCATTGTCACCTTGATTTTCCTGAATTAAAAGCTAATTTAGAAGCAGTTAAACAGTCTATGCAAGATTATGGTGTGAGCCATGCGCTGTGTGTTTCTGTGACGTTAGCTGAATTTCCACAAGTGTTAGCGTTAGCTGAGCAGACCTCACATTTCTATGCCTCCGTTGGCGTACATCCAGACTACGAAAATATAGAAGAGCCAACGGTAAAAACGTTAGTCACCCTTGCACAGCATCCAAAGGTGATTGCAATCGGTGAAACTGGCTTAGATTACTTTAGGTTAACTGGAGATTTAACGTGGCAGCGTACGCGCTTTCGTACACACATTCAGGCTGCAATTCAAAGTAACAAGCCGCTTATTATCCATACGCGCAATGCTGCTGATGACACCTTGCGCCTGATGCGTGAAGAAAATGCACAAAAAGTTGGTGGTGTGATGCATTGCTTTACTGAGAGCTTAGACGTTGCAATGCAGGCAATAGACTTAGGCTTTTATGTTTCATTTTCTGGGATTGTTACTTTTAAAAATGCCTTATCGATTAAAGAGGTCGCAAAAAGTATCCCCTTAGATAGGCTTTTAGTAGAGACTGACTCGCCTTATTTAGCTCCCGTGCCTTATCGGGGAAAAATCAACCAGCCAAGCTACGTGAAATATGTTGCAGAAGAAATTGCACGTTTACGCGGCATTTCATTTGAGGAGGTTGCTGAGGCAACCACACATAATTTTTTCAAACTATTTAACTGTCCCAAGCTTCAGTAAGCCTGTGTGACTTTGTCGTGATACGAGTTTTTCTTTTTAACTTTATCAAGTGTGCAAGTTTTGAATAGTGAGGTGCAAACATTGAAAGTAGCAATAAGCCTGCAAGTGCGCTAAGTATAAAGTCAATCACTAACACGGACCATTCCTTACGAGCGGGTTTTTGCTGTTGCATGGCTGACTTTAGGGCTTGAAAATAATCACCACGAACATAAGAGGCACTAATTTCTTTAGCCATTGCTTGTAGGGTGTTTTCTGAGAGTTTTGAAATAAAGCGATCTTCAGGTCTTTCAGCGATGTCTTTGGTGCGTTTAAGTAAGCCAGCTGCAGCAATTGGCGCAGCACCTGGTGCTAACTCCATACTCTCGTTAGACCAATATCCAAGTAATTGATTTTTTTCGGTGAATTTAGGTACAGCAGCACCCTCTAAGGTGCCAACACCTACTATTAACCATCCATCAGCATTTTGTAAAGTGCTTAAATCGCGGGTGTTAAACTTGTGCAACTTAGGGGCTTCTTCACCGTCTGTAAAAAAAACCACTTGTGCAGGCTCAGGAAAATTTGCCACAACTCGCGAGGTAGATAACATGCTTTCACGAACGCGGCTATCAGCCGTCCACGCATTACGCCAGTCAATATGGTCTAGTGTGTCTTGAATTGAATTAAAGTTCTCACACACATCAACAGGTAAGTATAAGGTCACCACATTAACGCCTGAAAACATGCCTAAGCCTACTTTGGTACCACAGGGTAGTTGCGCTAGCGATTGACGTATTAAATGCTTGGTATGTTCAAGGCGAGTAGCCACTTTACCGTCTATTTTCATGTCTGCGGCATTCATGCTTTGTGTAATATCTAGTACAAAAAAATAGCTATAAATATTGCGTTTTATTGGCATAGTCGGTTGCATTAAAGCAATCGACAATAAGATAAGCACCGCAAAAAGGGTGTATAAATCCCGATGCGCTGTAAATTTTTTAATGATATTTTTCAGCATAAGGTTTAGAAGTGGTTATCGTGCGCAATCGCCGCTTCATTCAAACTGGATTTGCGTTGAAAACTTTTCTTATAAAAGCGTAGTGTTTCGCCCATTTGTTGAATAGGATGTTTGTTTAAATAAGCTACAAGCAACAATATGCCTGCAAGCGAAGCGAGTATCCAGCTTAAGCCAAATGGGGCTATATCGCGACGGGCAGGTTTTTGCGTTTTCATCGCAGTTAATACAGTGTGCACATTGTCGCCATACACGTAGTTTGCACCAATTTCTTTGGCAACGGATTTTAAGTATTCTGCATTATGTTTAGAAATGTAGCGGTCATTTGCGCCTGCTACATTATCATCCCGAACGCCAAGCGTGGATTCGGAAATTTGTGCAATTCCTGGTTGCATGGCAAAGCTTTCGTTTGACCAATAGCCAATTAATTGATTTTTATCACTTAATTTTGGGATTGCTACGCCTTTTTCTGAGCCAACGCCTACGAACAGCCAATCATCGGCACCTTGAAAGTTACTCAAGTCTTTGGTGTTAAAAGCGTGTAGTTTAGGGGCTTCTTCCCCATCGGTAAATAGCACGACTTGCGCTGGTTCTGGAAAGCTACGAATCACTTTTGAAATCACAAACATGCTTTCACGCACACGACTATTACCAGACCAAGCAGTGCGCCAATCTAAGTGATCTATGGTATCTTGAATCGCGGCGAAGTTCTCGCAGACTTCTATAGGGTTATATAGCGCAGCCACACTATTACCTGCAAATAAACCAATGCTCACTTTAGTGCCACAATCGAGCGAGGACACTGTTTCCCGCAGCAATTTTTGTGTATGTGCGATGCGTGTAACAAGTTTGCCGTTTATTGGCATATCAAGTGCATTCATGCTTTGCGAGATGTCAGCTATCAGCAAATAAGTATAAATATTATGTTTGATAGGTATGGTGGGTTTACACAGTGCAATAAGGAGTAATAGTAATGCGCCACTAAGTAAAGCGGTATCGCGATGTTGTTGATAATAAGTCAGTATTTTTTTCATTGATTTCCTTAGAGCCTAGGATGCACTAATTCAATTCATGTTATGTTTGAGGAGTCGTTTATGGCAAACCATTGGGTATATTGCCCATAATTAGCCCTGGCGAATCAGAGTCGCCTACACCTGGGGTTGGATTTTCGGGTAAGAGCGTAATAACACGGTCTAAATTACGGCGTGTACCCCAATGGCTGTTGTCTTGTATGAGTGCTTGCTTATATGAACTATGTGCTTGCATGAGCAAATACTCTACTTCATCACGGATCTTCGTATCGTTTCCTCCGCTCACTTGCAAGGCTTTTAAAAAGAACATATTGCCAATGTTGTGTTGTACCGCCGCTTTTTGGCTTGGTGTTCCTTTTTGTGTGAGTTGAGAATATAGCAATGTGGCTTCCTTAAAACGCTCATTTTTGGCTAACCAATAGGCAGTAGCGTATTTTGCTTCATAGCTTTGCTTATCGGTTTGGGGATTTTTACCTGTTGTTACCGCTGAGTTGAATGCCTCTATTTGGCGAATACGGTTATATTCATAAGCTAGGCCAGTGGCGGTAGCTATTGCAATGAGCGTGAGCAGAACGGTTAATTTTTTAACGCTCAACCATTTAAACCATACATTTTTCATGCTTTCGCACTCCAAGTTTTTGCTTCTAAAAATTTAACACTCAGTAATAAGGCAATCATCAATGTGGCTAGCCAATAGCAAAGCTGTGTAAAGTCGTGACCAGGGATTTTTTCCATATATTTAATAGGCTTTCTCTCTTTTTGGTTAATGTCTGCCATCGCTACTTCTAAGGATTTTGGATTTTCAGCTTCATACGCATGAAAAGGTGTGCGTAGCGTCTTGAAATAATAGTAAAGTTCAACTTCAGTTGGCAGAGCTTCTTCGTAATTACTTTCGTATTTTGGATCAAAAATAGTGATGCCACCTGGTTGCCGAAGCACAATCCAATACAACGCAATATTGTAACGTTGTAGCCAATCTACTAATTTTTGCTGTACCTCCACACTTACACGACCTGCACCATCTGAAATTAAAATAATGGCACGTGAGCCTGAATCTGGTACATGCTCAAATAAGCCAACGGCACTGGTTAAGCCGCCGCCGATATTGGTTTGAAATAATGAA
>JABFSF010000104.1 GCA_013140755.1 Methylotenera sp.
CTTTTAGTAGTGCCTAAAATTTTACGCTATATACAACATCATAATATGCAAAATTTATTACAAGCTGCCACTCAAAGTGCTGAGCCACCTAAACTTTTAGACCAAGTGCGTGGCAAAATTCGCCTTAAGCATTACAGTATTCGTACTGAGCAAGCATATTTAGATTGGATTAAACGCTTTATTTTGCATTTTGACAAGCGTCACCCAAATGAAATGGGGGCGGTTGAGGTGGAGGTGTTTTTGACGCATTTGGCGGTTGAGCGCAATGTGTCTGCAAGTACGCAAAATCAGGCTAAAAGTGCGTTGTTGTTTTTATATAAAGAGGTGTTGGGCACCAATTTGCCTTGGTTAGATAATGTGGAGCAAGCAAAAGCACCTAAACGTTTACCTACGGTGCTGACTAAAACTGAGGTGCAGGCACTGTTAAGCCGCATGAGCGGTACGCATTGGTTAATTGCCAGTTTGTTGTACGGTACGGGAATGCGCATTATGGAGGTGTTGCGTTTGCGTGTGAAGGATTTAGATTTTGAGCGTAAAGAGATTTTAATTCGCGATGGTAAGGGTTTTAAAGACCGTGTGACGATGTTGCCGCTTACTTTGGTTGAGCCGCTTAAAGCGCATTTGCTACGCGTTAAACAGTTGCATCAAAATGATTTGGCGGATGGTCTTGGCGCGGTGTATATGCCACAGGCTTTAGGGCTTAAGTATCCTTATGCGGCGCGTGATTGGGTGTGGCAGTATGTGTTTCCTAGCGGTAATTTATCGCAAGATCCGCGTGTAAAAGAGGACGATACGCCTGTCACACGTCGCCATCATTTGCAAGATCAGGCAGTGCAACGCGCAATGCGCCAAGCGGTGGTGGATGCAGGTATTACTAAGGCGGCAACGCCACATACTTTGCGCCACAGTTTTGCTACACATTTGCTTGAGGGCGGTTATGATATTCGCACCGTGCAAGAGCTGCTCGGGCATTCAGATGTGGCGACTACCATGATTTACACGCATGTGCTAAATAAAGGCGGACGTGGAGTAGGAAGCCCGTTAGATGTGTTATAGCTAGCGAGCCATAGGCGCAAGTAACAAGCTGTTAATCATGCGCTTTTTGGCAATTATCTTTTATCCATGGGCGTAAATTCACGTCTTGTTTGCCCCGTGTAAAGCTGGCGTGGGCGGCCAATCTTCGCTTCAGGGTCAGAGTGCATTTCAGACCATTGTGCAATCCAGCCAGCGGTTCTTGCCAGTGCAAAAATGGCGGTAAACATACTGTTGGGAATCCCCATTGCACGCATCACAATGCCACTGTAAAAATCAACATTCGGGTAAAGTCTGCGTGAAACAAAGTATTCGTCTTCAAGTGCGATTTTTTCAAGCTCCATCGCTAGTTTAAAAATAGGGTCATCATTCAAGCCAAGCGCGTTGAGTACTTCATGGCAGGTGGTGCGCATAATCTTTGCACGTGGGTCCATGTTGCGATAGACGCGGTGACCAAAGCCCATCAGGCGGAAATTGTCGGTTTTATCTTTGGCGCGTTTAATAAATTCGCCAATGCGCGAAACATCGCCGATTTCTTCTAGCATATTGAGCGTGGCTTCATTTGCACCACCGTGCGCTGGTCCCCAAAGTGAGGCAATACCTGCTGAAATACAGGCAAACGGGTTAGCACCACTAGAGCCTACAAGACGTACTGTTGATGTTGAAGCATTTTGTTCATGGTCTGCATGTAAAATCAAAATGCGCTCAAACGCTTTTGCCAATACTGGGTTGGGTACATATTTCTCGCAGGGTGTGGCAAACATCATGTGCATAAAGTTTTCCGCATAGTTCAGGTGATTTTGCGGATACATAAAGGGTTGGCCTAAATTGTATTTGTAGCTCCAAGCTGCAATGGTGGGTACTTTAGCAAGCAGACGATGCGCAGATATTTCACGGTGTTTTGCATCGCGAATGTCCATAGAGTCAAAATAGAAAGCAGAAAGTGAGCCCACCACGCCTACCATCACGGCCATTGGGTGCGCATCACGTCTAAAGCCACGGAAAATATTATTTAATTGGTCGTGCAGCATGGTGCTGCCGTTAATCGTGCTAGTGAATTGTTGTTTTTGTGTCTCATTAGGCAGCTCGCCATGCATCAGTAAATAAGCCACTTCTAGGTAATCGCAGTGTTCAGCAAGTTGCTCAATTGGGTAGCCACGGTAGTACAAAAGCCCTTTTTCGCCATCAATAAAAGTAATGTTTGAATTACATGCGGCGGTGGACATAAAGCCAGGGTCGTAAGTAAATACGCCATGTTTGCCCAAAGCGCGAATATCAATCACATCATTGCCTAAACTACCTGAAAGCACTGGCAATTCTATTGGGCTAGTATCGTTGTTAAAACTAAGAGTGGCGGTGGTTGGTTTGCTGGTCATAACATGCTCGCTAAAGTGATTATTGCCTACGATTATACTGTATTCGCGCGGTGTGATGCACGCCTAGCGTGTATCAGCGCGGGTAAATTGCGCCTAAAATACGTGCGCCTTTAGCTCCTGTAACATGCGGTAAATTGGCGGGTTGGTGGTGCAAGCATTGCTGAGCGAGCCAAGCAAAAGCAATGGCTTCAAGCCAGTCAGCCTCAACTCCTAAAACTGCGGTATTCGCAAGCGGAATATTGCCAAGTTTGGCTGTTAAGCATTTAAGCAGTAGCGCATTATGTGTGCCACCACCGCATAAAAATACTGCATCAATCTCACTGCAAGTGCTGATGAGCGCGTGATAAATGCTTTGCGCGGTGAGTTCAACTAAAGTGCGTGCTACATCTTGCGCGCGCAAATGTGGCTGATGCAAATGCTGATTGAGCCAGCTATCATTAAACAAATCGCGCCCCGTGCTTTTTGGGGGGGGTAAAGTAAAATAAGGCTCTGAGAGCATATCCAGTAATAAGTGCTCTAACACGACACCTGTTGCCGCCCATGCACCATCGGCATCATAAGCTTTGCCCAAGTGCTGGTTAGTCCAAGCATCTATCAACATATTGCCAGGTCCTGAGTCAAAACCTAAGACTTCGCCAGTTTTAGCAAGAGAGGTAATATTGGCAATGCCGCCAATATTCACAATCAAGCGGTTTTGTTGGGGGTGCGCAAAAACCGCTTGGTGAAAAGCAGGCACAAGTGGTGCACCTTGCCCACCAGCCGCAATGTCGCGGCTACGAAAATCGCCCACAACGGTGATATGAGTGAGCTCTGCTAGTAAAGCGTTGTTACCAATTTGTAAGGTAAAGCCAAGCTCAGGGCGATGGCGTATGGTTTGCCCATGGCAACCAATCGCGGTAATGTTTTCAGGGGGTATTTTGTGCATTGCTAGCAGTTGATTAACGGCTTGAGCATACAGGTGCGCCAATTGGTTGCTCACCAAGCAGGTGGTTTCTAACTCATTATGAAATGGATGCTGCAATGCTAAAATTTGTGCACGTAAATCAGCCGAGTAAGCAACAAAGTGCGTGTGTAAAACGTTTGGTTTTGAATAGTCATCGGCTTGTGTTTGGTGGGTTGTTGCGCCAAATTCAACCAGCGCAACATCTACACCATCAAGGCTAGTGCCTGACATCAAGCCGATGTAAAGTTCCCTAGCCATTGTAACCTAAGGTTTAAAAGTTACTCTAAAGCAGCCAAGTTGCTCGTGCTTAATAAACCCAGTTGCGCGGTAAATTGCTGACTAAGTTTGTTAAATTCTGCCATGTGCTGTGGCGCAATTGCATTGACTTTAGGGAGTGCCACTTTCATGGGGTCGCGATGCTCACCATTGACTAAAAACTCATAATGCAAGTGCGGGCCAGTTGCCGTGCCTGTCATGCCTACAAAACCAATAATTTCACCTTGTGCAATTTTTTCACCGCGACGCAAGCCTTCAGCAAAGCGCGATAAATGCCCATAAACTGTGCTAATGCCGTTATCATGCTTGAGTACAATCACATTGCCATAGCCACCTTTTTGTCCGACAAAATCCACTACCGCGTCTCCAGAGGCTTTTACACGCGTGCCAGTAGGCGCGGCAAAATCTGTGCCTTTATGTGCACGTATTCTTTGTAACACAGGGTGAAAGCGCGATAAATTAAAACCAGAACTCACGCGGCTAAACTCTAAAGGAGAGCGTAAAAATGATTTATGTAAGCTTTTACCTTCAGCACTATAGTATTGCATTTGATTACGCTCATCGCGGTAACCAAAAGCGCGGTAAGTTTTGCCATTATTCACAAACTCAACCGCTAACACATCGCCCGTTTTGAGCAATTCGCCTTCATGATAACTGCCTTCATAAACTACATTAAAACGGTCACCACGGCGTAAATCGGTGTGAAAATCAATCTCGCTTTCAAAAATTTCAGCAATTTGAATCGCCACAGAATCAGGAATATTGGCATCATCCGTAGCACCAAATAAAGAGCTAGTGATTTTTGCTGATTTTAAAATCGGACGCACTTCTAAAGTTTGGCTCACTTTTTGTGTTTGATAACCACTATCGGTTTTGTTAATCACAATCACATCAGTAGCGTTAAGTTGATATTCAAGTGTAATTAAATTGCCGTCATTGTCCGTCTGCGCCTCAGCTTGCTTGCCTGCTACAAGCGACTTGGCAATTTCACTTGCCACTTCATCATGGCGAATATATTCAATCACATCGCGATTACGCACATTTAAGCGCGATAACAAGCTATTTAAAGTGTCATCGCGGCGCACATGGTCTTTATACCAATAATGGGCAGCATCAAGGTCAGTGTCATTGTTTGCTAGTGCTGCATTGGGTAGCGCAATTTCTTCAAGCACAGTGGCAGTTTCAACTTCTCCCACGAGTGTTTGTGGTGCAATACCAAAAGCAGCATAAATACCAAACAAAGGCAAACATGAAATTGCGAGAATCCAGCGCAATTTAAGCTTGCGTTCAGCTTTCATTGCATTTTGCGCTAAAATGCCGTTTTGTGTTGATTTGTTCTGATTAAGCACGTTAGTTTCCACGAGCCGACCTTTGTAAATTTGAAGTTGGTCTTAAATACTAACAGAAAACTCAATTAAAACAAGTAAATGAGATGTAAAAATATAAGGGCTTAAACACGTGAATATAGACATTAACCAACAACTTGCCGTCATTAAGCGCGGTGCGGAAGAGCTTTTAATTGAAGCTGAATTAGTTGAAAAGCTAAAAAAAGGTCAGCCGCTTAGAATTAAAGCGGGCTTTGACCCTACCGCGCCAGATCTGCATTTAGGGCATACTGTGCTGATTAACAAGCTACGTCAATTTCAAGAACTTGGTCATCAAGTGCTATTTTTAATTGGCGATTTCACTGGCATGATTGGCGACCCTACAGGCAAAAGTGCGACCCGCCCACCGCTCACCGCAGAACAAGTACAAGAAAACGCCAAATCTTACGCAGCGCAAGTGTTTAAGATTCTCAAACCAGAGCAAACTGAAGTGGTGTTTAACTCTAAGTGGCTCACCGCACTGGGTGCGGCGGGCATGTTGAAATTAGCCGCCAGCCACACCGTAGCACGCATGTTAGAGCGCGATGATTTTTCAAAACGCTACAAATCGAATCAACCCATTGCCATTCATGAGTTTTTATACCCTTTATTGCAAGGCTATGATTCAGTCGCGCTGAATGCCGATGTTGAGCTGGGCGGCACCGACCAAAAATTCAACTTGCTGATGGGGCGCGAACTGCAAAAACAAGCAGGGCAAAGTCAGCAGTGCGTACTCACCATGCCATTACTAGAAGGCCTAGATGGCGTGAATAAAATGTCTAAATCACTAGGTAACTATATTGGCATTAACGAAGCACCAGAAATTATCTTCGCCAAAATCATGTCTATTTCAGATGATTTAATGTGGCGCTATATAGAGCTACTTTCTTTTGAAAGCCTAGAAACCATCGCCCAATGGAAAGCGCAAGTAGCTGCGGGTGAAAATCCACGTAATATTAAAGTACGTTTCGCGCAAGAAATCGTCGCGCGCTTTCACAGCCAAGCCGATGCCGAAAAAGCACTCAATGATTTTCAAACCCGCGCAAAAGGCGGTATCCCAGATGATGTGCCTGAAGTGAGCGTGGATATTGGCTCGCAGAGCATCGGTATTGCGCAACTTTTAAAGCTTGCAGGGTTGGTTGAAAGTACATCAGAGGCCTACCGCGCGATTGACCAAGGCGGCGTAAAGCTGGATAGCGAAAAAATCAGTGATAAAAAATTACTGTTCAATAAAGGCGTTACAGTTGTGGCGCAAGTAGGTAAACGCAAGTTTGCCAAGATTGCTATTCAATAGCCAATGCAGGGTGCTATAAACATGCGTATTGTTACTATGAAAATTCCCTTTCGGCAATTACGCCGCACTCGCGCGCGCTGACATGAGAAGTGAGCAGAAAATAAAGATGCTGACCCCTATGGTTCGTTCCTTTGGTTCATTGGGGAAAGAGAAGAACAATAGTAGTGAAAACCAACAATTGACTGCAGTGCAAAGTAACCAACAAACAAGCGCTCAGCAGCCTAATGCTGAGAAGGTGGAGGGCTAGTGACATGACAAAGAATCGTAGTTTATTTAGTGCTGTTATTGTAATAATTGGCGCGTTAGTGATTCTAGTTGCACATGCTGACAGCAATACGTTTGAGCAAAGAAAAATTCTTCCGTATTTGGAGGCCGAAGGTGAGGTTCCTAGTTTTGGTGCCGCCTCAATGGTTTGGCTTAATTCAGAGAAGATTATTTTCACTACCTTTGCTAGCTCTGAGAGCTATCGACGAGAAGAGCTGGCTGATAAAGTTATTCACCATTTTGATGCGGGAAGTCAGGTAGTTACTTTTAATGTAAACACAAAAATGACCGAGTTTTACAAGAAAGGAAAATTTTTTAATTTAAAAGATGGTGTTATTACTATAGTTTTAAAAGATGTGATAGTGAAAGGTGCTTCATCAGAAAATTATAAAGAGCTATTAAAAGGTCCATTAGGCAATGAAGTGTCAGAGACCTATTATCAAGAAAAACAGATGACCAAGCCAATAAAACAATGCCCTAACGATAATGAGCCTTTGCCTACCCCACCCCAATATTCGCTGGCTCAGCCATTAAAAGCCGAACATGGATGTATTCGTGAATCATTTTCTCAGGCTTCATTCCCACGCGCCATGCACTACACTTACTTTAGAGTGGATGGGCAGAAAATAGAGCTAGAGATGCCAACTTATGATGAGCTAGGTCCGTATCGCTGGATTGACTGGCTTAATGCCTATTTATTTGGGGATTCTGTAACCATGGACATAAGTAATAGCAGAGATCAGATTCCCATTAATACTGCCACGGTTAAACTTTTATCCCCATTGGGAGGATTTAAACTAGTAGAGATGGGGGAGTTTGGCTTCACCAAAGTCCGCCCGACGAGGGCTGGTATGGTAGCAGCAAAAAATCTTCCAGAAAGTGGTGCTTTTGGCCCTAGAAATAACGGGCTTTATTTATGGCAAGGCCGTCAAAAGCAGCAAATAACTGAAGGTAATGTTGACAATGCCGAAGTGTCGCCTGATGGATGCAAGGTGGCATATTGCTCGCGAATTAGAAATGTTATAAGTAGAAAAATTCAAAACTGTAAATTAAGAGTGATTGATGTATGTGAAGGGTTTGGCGTGAACAACGATGCAAACCCATTTAAATGATAAGTTTGATTAAAAAAATATACAATTTGTTAAGGAAGTCAACATGGCCATAGATCTTAGTTTAAATAATTATCTTAGAGTACGTGCTGCATGGACAGCTATGGATCAAAGTTATGGTGTTGTTATTCCTGGAGCCCGCGTAGGGCGCACTCGTTTGCAGTGCGCCGTATGAATAAATAAAGAGAACATATGGATTATCGTCGTGCATGGCATTCAGAACAGAGCAAAAGGGTTAGCTCAGCATCAATTAACTTTTTGAGCTAAACGAAATACCCAGATGACCACACGTACTATGACATAAGGGCGTACCAAATTTCTCTACCGTAGATTCCAACTTTATCCATCATTTCGTACTGAAAAATGTAATTAATCTGTAATTCATCAAAATAGAGCTTGACCAAAGTTTTAGCCTCTGTAGAATGCGCACCTCGTTACAAATAACCAGTAACGCAAAGCAATAAAAAGCGCAATCAATACCGACTTTTAAGATTTTTAGAAAATGAATCAAAATTGGTGTTGACGACAGATAAAACCTCTGTATAATGCGCACCTCGCTGTTGCTTAAGGGCAGCGGTGAGGCAAATAAAGCGAAGTGATGCACTTTGTTTTAATAAACTGATCTTTAACAATATAACAACTGATAAGTGTGGGTGCT
>JABFSF010000075.1 GCA_013140755.1 Methylotenera sp.
GTGGAGGGTTTAGCGAACTGCTATAACATTGATAGGGAGATTGCAGTTTATACAGATGCAGATGATTTAATTGAGAAAATTAAATTCTATCTGAAGCATGAGGCTTTGCGTGAGGGGATGGCTGAGGCGGCTTATCAGCGAACAATAAAAGAGCATACATTTGCAATTAGGTTTAATGCAGTATTTAAGCGAATGGGATTGTTGAATGGATAAAGACTTTCCATTGGTGTGTATTTGTATACCCACTTACAATGCGGCAGGCACGGTACGTGAGACATTAGAGTCTATTCTAGCTCAGACTTATCCAAATTTTGTTGTACATATTTCAGATAATGCCTCTACTGATAGAACCATTGAAATTGTGTCGGCGATGGCTGACTCTCGGGTTCATATTCATCAACATGAAGTGAATGTTGGCGGTGAAGGTAACTTTAATCGATGCATTCAGTTGGCTGAAGGAAAATATACGGTGATTTTCCATGCGGATGATATTTACGAGCAGGATATGGTGGCTAAGCAAGTGGCTTTTTTGGAAGCTAATGCAGAGGCTGGTGCGGTTTTTACAGAGGCAAGCACAATTGATGAGATGGGCAAAAGAATAGGTCAAATTTGCCTACCAGATGAAATTGAGTCTAAGTGTGGATTGTATGATTTCAATACAATGTTCAAAGCAGTATTGCGGCATTCTAACTTTTTTATTTGTCCAAGCGTCATGGTTCGCACACCGGTTTACAAACAAGAGATTAAATCTTGGCTAGGCGAGCGGTTTAAGACAAGTGCTGATCTAGATGTATGGTTGCGAATTTTGTTAAATCACCCAGTAGGCTATTTGAAAGAACAATTGATGCGCTACAGAATTAGTAGTGATCAATGGTCAGCAAAAGTCCGCCTTGCCACGGAGCGTGCCGACTTTTTTCTAGTGACCGATCATTATCTGGCGCAGGAGTTTGTGAAGTCATTTCTAACTGCCACAGATATGAGCAATTATAGAAATCTAGATCGTAGAGACCGAGTGATGCGAGCCGTGAATATATATATTACTGGATACTCAAGACAAGCAAATGAGTTAATTGTCGATGTTTTTTCTTTAGAGGCCTTAAAATTTGCGCTAAAAAGTAAGCAAGGAGTGTTTGTATTGCTTGTTGGCTCGTATTTGAAGTTGTTGGAGTTGTTAAGGTTAAATAAAATCGGAAAATTATCACTGTCATATATGAAAAACGTGACCAGAAAATGAATAAGAATAGTACAAAGATGGTCTATTTGGATCCTTCATACAAAGCATATTATGAAGATAAGTTGTTTGATCATACTAATCTGGTTCTTAATCGCGATGATACACTTGCACCTTTCATTCGATTACGCGATACCCTTATGCAACAGGGTGTTGTCATGCATACAGCGGATCAGTTGGTTCAACAAGTAGTCGATGAACAGGTCTGTGATTATTATTCACTGGGGGTGCTTGATAATTATGAGCTTTTGAAAACGCGGAAGAATGTCAGCTTAAAAGCATTTGTAATATTTGAACCGCCAGTTGTCGCTCCTAAGCTATACCAAGCATTACCAGATTTGACTGCTGCATTTAAGCACGTGTATGTACATAATGTAGAAGGTGATGGGTACTCAATCAAAGGCGTTGATCGATCAAAATTACGAAAATTGTATTGGCCACAACCCCACAAAGATGTATTGCTACCGTTTTGGAATCAGGAAGATAGGTTGCGGCGTATGGTGATGATCAATGGAAACCATAAGCCAACATCATTTGAAGGGGAGCTTTATAGCAGGCGTATTGAAGCTTTAGCAGCATTAGCTAAGTTTGGTAAGGTTGATCTATATGGTCGCGGATGGGAGCGGTGGTGGTCACGCAACTCTCTATGGTTGCCATACTGGCTCCATAGGCGCGAACTTATGTCAATCTACAAGGGCCCGTGTTTATCTAAGTATGAGGTGCTGTGCAGATATGAATTTGCATTATGTTTTGAAAACATGGCAATGAAAGGATATGTCACTGAAAAAATATTTGATTGCTTATATGCAGGAACGATTCCTTTGTATCTTGGCGCAACTGATATTTCGGATTTGATTCCTGATGACGCTTATATAGACTGTCGTCAATTTGCGTCATGGGAGCAGATGCAGGAAGTTTTGATGAGTATGTCAGAAAGTAAAATAAGCGCTATAAAAGAAGCTGGTCGTGAGTTTCTCCAGAGCGGTAAAGGAATGAAGTATTACGATGCGTTACTTAATATTTTTGAAGAGTAGACACATATCGTTGGACTGTTGAGGCGGCCTCAAAATGTTTGTTACTAAGCACTTGAATTATGTGGATAAAAGAATGTACGGTTTGAAACGATGATTAAGTTTTCTCTTGATTTAACGATAAAATGGCTCTTACTGGCCATCTGGACATCTTTATTCATTGGAGGTATTACCAACTATACTGGTTCATGGATGCATTATACGGTGTTCTCTTTTGTCTTCTTGGCCATGTTAATAAGTGGGCTCTATAGGCAAGTAAGCTATGGATATCTCTTTTTGGTCGTAATGCTTTGGCTTGGATTCTGGTTTAAGTTAACAGTCCACTTGCTTGCTGCCTATCCATTTGGAGAACCTGTTGGGTTTTTTGATGGAACCCCAGCTGCGTGGGATAAAGTTTTACTGGTGGCAACCGTTGGAGGGCTAGGTGTGATGGTTGCGAGGCTGTTATTCAGCTTTGGTGGTTACCCTTCAACCATGAAAGCACAAAGCCGTGTGTTCAAAGCACCAGTTTGGTATTCTGCAATGCGACAATGGGTGTGGGTAGCTCTAATGGTTTCTTGTATTGCCTTGGCTTTCTTCAATGCTTCGTTAGGTATTCTTCAGATTGGGCTTGTACCTGCCACAATATTATTGTGGCCGTTGAATGCTGTGTTTTCTTGGCTAATTGGATACGGTTTTACTCTCGGTATTGCTACACTAATATGGTGGGATATAGCTCTAGGTCGCAATATTTCGTCGGTTGTATATTTTATTTTATTAGAGGCATTTTCCTCATCAGTTTCAATACTCAGTCGTGGTGTTTATATCTTTCACGCTATTCCACCGTTCTTAGGCTTGTATAAAAATAGAGCATCGTTGTCAGGCTGGTCAAGAAAAAATACTGTCACTGTCGTTTTGGTTTTTTTAGTGTTGTTTGCAATATCCAACCCAGTGGTTAATCAATTGCGAGGTGAATATTACTCCAATGCTCCTGCGTGGGAGTGGGGAGAGGGAGGCTACAAAATTGGTCCAGAGTTACGTTCATTATTGAGGTTTTCCGTTGACCGTTGGATTGGTGCGGAAGGAGTAATGGGTGTTACTGCGTATCCAGATAAAGGGAATGACTTGTTTATGCGAGCCCTGATTGAACGTTCAGAGATTGGTAAAAGTTCGATTTATCAAGAGATTTGTTTATCTCATTATCGATTTTCTGATTTGAAAAAATTTCAATTCGCCAGCTTGCCAGGCGCTGTAGGATTTTTTTATTTTACTGGACATTTATGGGTTGTTGCAGTCGGTATGATTTTTCTTGTTTTTGTTTTACTGTCTAGCGAAAGGTTTGTTTTTAGACTTACCTCTAATCCTTTGTTATGCGCTCTATGGGGGGGGGCGACTGCGAATGCTGTTGCTCAATTTGGTATTGCGCCAAGGGGACTATTACTTTATTTTTTTGAACTCGTTTGTGGTGTTATGGCTATATGCTTTGTTCAATCAGAATTTTTTGCAAAATTTCTGCAAAGATCTAATGCCTTCATCAAAATGAAAAGTCAAATTTGATAATGGCTAAGAGGATATTCATCCATGCAACCAATGTTCATCAAGGCGGTGGGCGTGCTTTATTGGTTGCGATAATAAATGCAATTCCAACAGGATTACTATCGATATTATCTTTGGATAGTCGAATGCCTTTGAGTACAGATAAAGTTGTGAAGCGCGTTCAACCTACGCTCGTTCAAAGATTGTTTGCAGAAATATGGTTGGCAAAGAATGTAGCGTTGGGAGATGTTACATTGTGTTTTGGTAACCTGCCACCTTTATTCAAGTTGCGTGGTTATGTGGTGGTGTTTGTTCAGAATAGATATTTGATTGATAGTGTAAACCTAGATGGTTTTTCATTCAAAACTAGGATAAGACTTAAAATAGAGCGGTTATGGTTATCGTACAGAGCTGGAAATGTGAATGAATTTTTGGTACAAACGCCCTCTATGCAAAGTTTGATGCAAGCTAGAACAAAAGCTAAAGTTTCTGTTTTTCCATTTGTTGAGAATATTGATGGATATGTAAGAAAATTGCATTGTTCAGACACCATGGAGAAAAAAGATTTCTTTTTTTTATATGTAGCGTCAGGTGAACCTCACAAAAATCATATGCAGTTAATTGAGGCTTGGTGTTTGTTGGCAACTGAGGGGTTATTTCCGACTTTAACATTAACGCTAAATAATATGCATTTTGCGGAATTATGTTTCTGGATAGAAAGTAAGATTGAATCACATAAGATATGTGTGAAGAATTTGGGTAGCTTGCCGCATAGCGGGGTTAAAGAGCTCTATAGTCAGGTAGATGCCTTAATTTATCCTTCTACATTTGAGTCGTTTGGTTTACCTTTGATAGAGGCTAGGCAGGCTGGATTGCCTATAATTGCGTCAGAGTTGGATTATGTGCGTGATGTGCTTGATCCAGAAGAGTCGTTTGATCCAGGCTCATCAATTTCTATCGCGAGAGCCGTTAAGAGGTTTATGGGGGTAGATGAAGCGTCTTTGCCATTGCAAGATGCTAGCAGACTTGTAGAGTATCTTTTAAAGAAAGTAGAGTAGTTTGCGCGTTCTTATTGTTAGCCAATATTTCTGGCCAGAGAGTTTTAGAATTAATGAAATTGCATGCGCTATAAAGGCACGTGGACATGAGGTTGAGGTGTTGACTGGTAAACCTAATTACCCAGAAGGTCAGTTTTTTACTGGATATACCGCGTGGGGTATTAGTAAAGAATATTGGCGAGATATTCCAATTATGCGCATCCCAATGTTAGCTAGAGGGGATAAAGGCGCAATAAAGCTTGTACTTAACTATTTATCTTTTATAGTTTCTGGTCTTTTGTTTGCTCCGTGGCTAGTTAGAAATAAAAATTACGACGTAATATTTGTTTATGCGCCATCACCAATTTTTCAAGTGATCCCAGCCTCTTTCTTAGGATGGCTTAAAGGTGTGCCAGTAGTGCTGTGGGTGCAAGACATATGGCCACAAAGTGCAGAGGCTACAGGCTATGTGAAAACTCCCTTTTTGTTAAAACTATTAGAAAAGTTTGTGCGATTCACATATGCACATGTAGATTTATTATTGGTTCAATCTGAAGCTTTTATTGAGCCTGTATCGAAGCTGGCGCCGAGCATACCTATTGCATATTATCCAAACTCTGTTGAAAAGGAGTTTTATTCACCAAAGGTTATTTCAGCTCCAAATATTGAGTCACTTCAATCAGGATTTACAGTTTTATTTGCTGGTAATGTGGGTACGGCCCAAGCCATGGAGACTATTGTCGCTGCAGCAGAAAGGCTACAGTCATACGCTGAGATTAAAATAGTGATTTTGGGGAGTGGTAGTAAATCGGATTGGGTTGCAGAGCAAATCGTTGAAAAAAAATTAACTAATTTGTATCTGGAGGGCAGATTCCCAGTTGAAACAATGCCTAGCTTGATGAGGCAAGCTTCAGCTTTGCTGGTTACTTTAACAAATCAGCCAATTTTTGAATTAACTGTACCTAACAAAATACAGGCTTATTTGGCTGTAGGTAAGCCTGTGATAGCCTGTTTAAATGGTGAAGGGGCAAGGTTGGTAGGTGAGGCAAAGGCAGGTGTTGCAGTGCGAGCTGAGGATAGTGAAGGGTTAGCTGATGCAATTGTAACGCTTTATCAAATGTCGGAATCTGAGCGTGAACAAATGGGTATGAATGGCCGAGCTTATTTTAAGCAGCACTTTGATGAGGAAATGTTAACAACTGAATTGATTAAACATTTTGAAAAGTTAATTTTAAGGTAAGGGTGAAAATTGAAAGTTCTAGTATTGGGTTCAAGTGGATTAATAGGTAGCACTACTTTACGTGTGTTGTCGGAACGTTCTGATTGGCATGTTTATGGCTCAATTCGTTCAGATAGCATAAGGCCTTTTTTACCTAAAATTAGCGCAGATAAACTCATCAGCAATTTAGATGTAGATAATTTGTCGTCAATTATTCAGACCATTAATGAAATAAGACCTGATGTGGTCATTAATTGTATAGGGGCAACAAAGCATAAAAAAGAGGGGAACAGTCCATTAAATGCCATAGCTTTGAATGCCTTGTTACCACACCAGTTAGCACAAATATGTGCTTTAGCTGGTTCAAGATTTATTCACATTAGTACTGATTGTGTGTTTTCTGGCAAAGATGGTTTTTATTCAGAATCAGCTTTTGCTGATGCTGATGACGTATATGGCAGAAGTAAAGCGCTTGGTGAGGTGAACTATGGAGGTGCCTTGACATTAAGAACCTCAACAATTGGACATGAATTACAGTCAAATTACGGATTGCTAAATTGGTTTTTAACTCAGAAATCATCTTGTAAAGGTTTCAATAAAGCAATTTTCTCAGGTTTGCCTACTGTGGTATTTGCTCAAGTCATTAGAGATGTCGTGCTAAAAAATACACAATTAATAGGTTTATATCATGTCGCCGCACAACCCATTAACAAATATGATCTGCTTAAAATGATTGCTAACGTATATAAAAAGGAAATTAACATTGAAGCGGATAGCAGTCTAATTATTGATCGTTCTTTAGACGCAAGTAAGTTTAATCAAGCTACAGGGTATAATCCGCCCACTTGGCAAGATTTGATTGAAACAATGTATCAATATCAATAAATATAAAACTGTTGGATTCAAAATTATGTTTAACAATAAAGTATTAATGATCACTGGCGGCACAGGCTCATTTGGCAACACCGTACTCAAACGTTTTTTATCGACAGATGTACGTGAGATTCGAATTTTTAGTAGGGATGAAAAAAAGCAAGAAGAAATGCGTATTGCGTTAAATGACCCTAAGTTGAAGTTTTATATCGGTGATGTGCGCAATTACGACAGTGTTTATCAGGCTATGAAGGGTGTCGATTATGTATTCCATGCTGCGGCACTAAAGCAAGTTCCATCTTGTGAGTTCTACCCATTGGAAGCAGTTCGCACCAATGTTTTGGGTTCTGAAAATGTGATGGAAGCCGCGGTTGCAAGAGGTGTGTCAAGAGTCGTAATGTTGAGTACAGATAAAGCGGTGTATCCAATTAATGCAATGGGAATATCCAAGGCAATGATGGAGAAGTTTATGGTCGCCAAGGCACGTATGCAGAACGCAGGTGAAACAGTGTTATGTGCAACTCGTTATGGAAATGTGATGGCGTCCCGTGGTTCTGTTATCCCACTGTTTGTGTCACAACTTAAAGAAGGTAAGCCACTTACAGTAACTGATCCTAATATGACGCGCTTTTTAATGTCGCTTGAAGACTCTGTGGATTTAGTTCTCTATGCATTTGAACATGGTCAGCAAGGTGATATTTTTGTGCAAAAAGCACCAGCCTCGACAGTTGCTGATTTAGCACAGGCATTAAAAGAGTTGCTGAATAAAGATAACCCAGTTCGCGAAATTGGTACACGCCATGGTGAAAAATTATATGAATCATTGATTTCACGTGAGGAGATGGCTAAAGCTCAGGATATGGGAGGGTATTACCGTATTCCAGCCGATAATCGTGATCTTAATTACGCTCAATTCTTTAGTGAGGGGGAAGAGAAAATTTCACATCAAGATGATTACACCTCACATAACACTGAGCGTTTAAATGTTGAGCAAGTTAAAACATTGTTATTAAAATTAGATTTTATCAAGGAAGAGTTAAATGCTTAAAGTTATGACTATCGTTGGGACACGACCTGAGCTCATCAAAATGAGCCGAGTGATTGCCGAATTTGATCAGCATACCCAACATATTTTGGTTCACACTGGGCAGAATTATGATTATGAACTTAACCAATTGTTCTTCGAAGACTTAGGCATCCGTAAGCCAGATTATTTTCTGGAGGCGGTCGGTGAGAATGCCGCGCAGACTATCGCACGGGTAATCGAGAAATCTGATGCGGTGATGGAAAAGGAAAATCCAGATGCGGTCATGCTGTATGGTGACACTAACTCCTGTCTGGCGGTAATCGCGGCCAAACGCCGCAAGA
>JABFSF010000121.1 GCA_013140755.1 Methylotenera sp.
CCATATTTAACTTATCGCGCTTAAACTATGCTACTTCTATTATAGAACCCCACCAAAACTTTACTAGAATCACCCAGGCAATCGCAATTACTATATTCGGATTATGCATCTATAATTCAAGAAGAATATCAAACGGCATCAGATCGTTGGCTAACTTAACTTATTCAATTTACTTACTTCATCTAAACATTGGATTTGCTATAATGTACACATTTAGAAGTTATATGTCGCCCACAGTATTGGTTTTTCTCGCAGCAGGTGTTATTTTCATATTAGCTACTTTTTCATATAAATATATTGAGGTGCCATTTATTTCGCTAGGTAAAAAACTCAGTCAAGCCAAATCATAAGTTGGCCTGCCACCCCCAGAGTTTCACTTAAACTCACTTTGAGTTTATTTCGGATTGTACATACCTAAGCACGCACAACCTAACACCTTCAGAACCGATAAATTTCCTTTAAAGGCACTAATCTTGGTTGGCACTTCCCCTTTTGGGTAGCGCCTTATTGTTGGCAGCTCTACACAATGGTAGCCTAGCTTAGGCGCGCGATACGATAGGTATGCTAGTAGTTCATAAGCTACAAATACATCACGAAATGGTGCAATTTTTTCATCCATTAACATTTTTCGGCTATACGCGCGAAAACCTTGCGTTGTGTCCGTCCAGCAAAAACCTGAAAATAAACTGAGCATAGGGGCATGGATAAAACGAATGGCTAAATCGCGAGACTTTGGTGTGTTTTCTGCCACACCCCCACCGATAAAACGTGATGCTTGCGCAAAATCCACGCCATTTTTTAGCGCTTCTAGAAACTCGGGGATGGCTACAGGATCATCTTTATCATTGCCATCTATAGTAACAATGCCCTCGTAACCTTGATCCAGTGCGAATGCATAAGCACATCTAAGCTGCGCACTTAGTTTCCCGTTTGCAGTTTTGAGCAGCAGCCCCCGCACACCATTCAATTTTAGCAAGCCAATTTCCAAAGAACCATCTGTACTGCCACCATCTACAATAATGATATCTGCCGAATTGGCTATATTTAAAGCAGTCATTCTAGCTATTAAGCTTTTGATTCTTTCACCTTCATTGATAACTGGAATGACTACGCACCAAGATTGTGTGCGCTCTTGCCACATTTTTGTTTCAAACGCAGGAACTTGCCAAGTAGCACGAACTGTTGGATCAATTTGAAAGTTGTTCATTTTTTGTTTCTTTATTAACTCACACGAATTGTAATTAAAATCACACCAGCAACCACTAGCAGTATGCCTACAACCGTTGTGACATGAAATGGTTCTTTAAAAATTAGTGTTGAACAAGCCGCAACAGCCGCGACCGCGCCCGCAGTTAATATTGGATGCGCCACATTGAGTGGTAATTTCGCCAAAGCTGCGGCGTAAAGTAGGAACGCCACACCATACAAAGCCAAACCTAACCAAAACGGCCAATTGCTCAGTGCTGCCATTGGCTCATTCAATGATGGAAATTTACGCGGTGGCATCATCGCAATTTTCACCAATACACTAGCAGAGGCATTAGACGCAATGCCCAGCAATAAAATCATCCATTTCATTTACAGCTCATCCTTAATAATAACGGGCGGGATAGGTAACACTGCTTGATTCCGAAAAACTATTTGTCTAGCATGGCAAGAGGTGATGTCAAGTTTAGCATCCCCATTACCAACAACCTGTATATTCAACCGTGCCTGTTTAGCATTATTCAAATACGCAGGAAACTTTGCAGTAGTCGATTTGGGGTTGATAGAAATATATCGTGGAAAGCCACCAGCCCAACTAATGTTGTTTTGCGCCATTATTAAACTTCTACTATGAGTGTGTAATTTATATTCCATCTCTACTTCATAATATCCTGATGAAGTAACTGCCAACTCTAATCCCATATTAGCAACTAAATAAACTGGCTTACATTGAATAGGTGTCATCAATGATTGATGGTTAGTTTTTCTCCAAACGATTGTTTTTGGCGATGTTGAAGAGATTGCATAGCCTAACAGCAGCGGTTCATAAAACCAATAATTCTGACTTACATTCCAAGGTTGCCAAACCATGGTGATTTTGTCACTGGTTCGTTTCGTTGTAATTATAATATCGGCATTTTTCATATTTAGCGTTGCAAGATCGCGCGTATGTCCCAAAGCATGAATAATTGAATCTACTGGCCAATTAGGAAAAGTATGCCGTAAAGCACTCCATATCCCCCAGTACTCTTCATACACAGAAATATTTAATGGTGTAGCTCTGGCAAGCTGAATATAGTCGCGCCAATCTGTTGATAAGTAACCGCCAAGTTCGCTGATATAAAATCGTTGATTATCATTTTTAGCTACGAAGAGATTTTGCTTGTATTGGTATGCACTCACGCCTATCAAAGTGAAAAATGTAGTTAATAAAATTGCACTCATTATTACTAACACCCGCTTATTGCAATACAAGTTAAATCTTTTTTTATGCCAATAAAATGCAATCAACTTAATGCCGCCTAACAAGCAAACAACAGACAACCAATATTTATAAGCTTTGAAATAACCTGGCTCGTAGTGCCCTCCTACCGAGGCAACAATGCCACCAGCGAACAGTGCAACGCCCAACCACATAAGCAATGCATACTCTAAAGATTTATATTTAATGGCTAAATATGCAAGAACACCAAAAACTATTGCCCCTTGTAATGGTTCAACTAAAAAAGGTAGCTTAAGCACCTGATAAAAAGTGAATATGCGTGAGCTTTCACCATAAAATCCAAAATACCACCACTGATCTTGTGCAGCATCTTGAAAGTTATACCTTAACATTTCAACTGGATGCCCATGACAAGCCAAGTAAATCAAACTACTCCAAACGAGTACACTTACAGCCAAATAACAAGTTAAATTTTTTATAGTACATTCACCTTTAACCCATGAGTGTAACAAAATTAAGCTACCCAATAAGAGTGCAGTGGTGATGGCGAAGTCGTTTGACCATAAAAGCACTGCCGCAGTAAGTACGCCAGCAGAAATGTATTTCAAACGTATATCCACAACTCTTGCAACAAAAAAATAATAAAACATTGCTGTAAGGTATGGCACAAAGGATCTTAGCGGGCGCAAAGAGTTGCCTGGGGTGAACCACCATTTTAAAAAATGCACATGCGTCATGCTTAAAAGCAAGCCACACAAACTAATCGCTACAGAACCAATAGCAATAGATGTCAATACAGACTTCGGCTTCCAAATCAATTGAAAAACAAATGCGACAGATAGCATTGCCACTGTGGTAGTAATCAGATAAGACGTAGCCACACTGGCAGCCAAATCTGCTCCAAAAATTTGATACAGTGGATACATTAAATACAATGGGCCAATGCCTAAATATGGATAAAAATCACGCCCAGGAAATTGGCCACTATCTATACGATATAATCCACTTGCCGTTTGGAATGCGCCATCAAGATGCATGGTTGGAATATCTATTGCATGGTTAAGCGCATTAAAAACCGCCCACACTAGCCATAACAACACTAATGCATAGTAAATTAATTTTGATTCAATAGCCTTATCTAAAATGGTATGCCACTTCATTTCAGCTTCCCCGATAATGCATCATGGCGACATTTATAGCGCGCGCTATAGCTACAAGATGCGGCTCGTTAGCGGTAGCCAACATTTCAATTGTTACAATATGATTTGGTAATTTTCGTTGCAAAACATCCGCTATGGCTTTGTGATTCGCCCCCCCATCACCTAATGGCAAAAGATTAGGCTCACTAGCATGTATATGGCCAATAAGTGAACTGTAATTTTTCAGCACAGTATTTATATTTTCTTCATTGATGGTCACTGCCCCTGTGTCTAACTGCATTCGTATGGATGGATGATTCGCTAGCGCAACCATGTTAGCAGTTTCATCGCTTGTGACCATAAAATTAGCGCCATAACAAGTAGGATTTGGTTCCAAGCAAATAACAACTCCATTACTTTGCGCAATGTCGCCCAACTGACGAAAAAAAGAAGTTGCCATTGCCTGTGTTTGGAGTTTGCTTAAACCAGAGCAATCCCGATTTTTAGGAGAGCCAAATACTAGGCGAGTGGCGTTTAGCTTGGATGCGATTCGGCAAATTTCTGCAAGATGCTTCAATAGAGCACCTTGTACCTCTGGTGAACCAAAAACATTCAAGCCTTGTGTACCAAAAAGCAAGGCCTGCATTCCAGTAATTTCAATACCATGCGCCGCCCACCACAATTTAACTTGGGCAATATCTTCATCAGCGGCTTGGGCTGGATTAGGAAAGTATTTGCCAGGGGCAATATCAATAGCATCTACACCATAACGTTTAAGCAGGCTGGCAACTTCCACATCTTCGGAAACATCCCACGCGATATTTGAAATTGCTAGCCTCATGCTTCTTTTTCCTCAGTTATTTTAATTATAAGCGGCTCAGATTGAGCATAGGCACGTACAGCTTGTATCGTTTCACGTTTACTGTATTGATAATTTCCTGCACCACCAAAAATTACAGCATATTTGGTCCTAAAATCATATTTAGCAGAAGTGCCTGCCTGCGCCTGATTAAACAAGCGACCAAACCCTTGCGCTGAAATTTCAGCCACACTCACAGGCTCTGCCGTAAGATGCACTAATTTCAAACCATTCTTAAGTGCTGTTTGAATATCAAACCATAAATTGGGCATGGGATAAAACTGAAATACGCCCCGACTATCAACCAAATGAAGATTATTATCGTTTAGAAAATCAAAAATTACATTCTTGCGTAATCCTGGCCCCACTAAACCAGGCAGTCTAACAATTAAATAATTTGAAAAATTATTTTCAACAAACTTCTCTAACATGCGCCGATGCAAGCCGTATGCATGCAGTCCAAATTCATCAACAACACTACCCTCATCCACGTCTAATGGGTCTTTAAAAACATCAACCGTGCTAATTAAAACAAAAGTTTTACATGTTATGGACTTAAGATAATCAATCAAGGATTCAATTTTTTTGCAATCAGCTTCTGGTTCACAGTTAGCGATCCACTTTTGCGCAGGCGCTCCAGCACAAACAACCATATCAAAAGACTTACCTGCTATTTGCTCAATATTTGTTGAGCGATAGAGACTTCCAAACCCAGCTTGTTTTAGCAGAGTTGACCCAACAAAGCCAGTATAGCCAACTAATGCATTTTGTATTTTCATTGAATAACCTCTAGTTTAATGGATGGGTGTATCTCAGACAGTAGCCGTAGCGACACTTTTCGTAAGGGTAGCTCTTTAACAAGTAATTTTTTAACGTTGGGAATCGTTCATGCATCGACTTACCGTCAATACTAAACGACCAGTGTGTAGATGAAAAAACTATCAAGGGTGGTTGGTGCTGTTGCAACCGCGCCAGCATGTCAGCTTCATAGGCCTTATTTGCGTAAACGGGATAAATATATTTTGTGCACGCGGGCAAACCCGTTAGACCGTTAATCACCCCGTGATTAGACAAATCAAAGATGCAACCTGACTCAGCCTTTAAAAACTCAGATGCAACCCACTTAACATCCTCTCCCACAAGCGTAGCGTTGATTGGTGGCGAAGCAACCTTTAACATCCACTGATAATCGTCTTTAGTATATTGGGCTAATATTCTAAGCATTCCACCCAATAGTAAAACAATCGCAACTACCAGCGAAAGTTTCTGATAGTCAAAATGACCGAAATGCTGTACAAAGACTTTCTGAAAGCCGTAAATTGTCAGTGCTATTACAGCCAAATACAGCCAAGGATTACCTGCCTTATTTGCTAAAAAAACAATACTTATAAGTATTGATACGTCAAAAAATAGATTAAATTTAACCGCCAATTTTTCATGCAGGTAAAGCAAAGATAATGCTGGCATCCATAGCGCCATCATGACATGCACACCATCAGCTCTATTAACCCCTATTTTAAACATCAAAATAGTTAAAGTTATCAGGGAAAATATATTGGATAACCTTCCCCAGTCAGCTTTTTGTCTAAAATGTAGCTGTTTTAGTAAGTAATAAATAGCCCATACATTGGGTATCGCCACTAGCACAATAAGAATCACAGGGGCTTTCATAAGCCCATATGACCATTGTGATGACGTCTCCATCAAAAACTTGAAGTTTGCAAAATAATTGGGGAAAGATAGTGCACCAATCCAATGTAAGCTTAAAAGTGCAACCACAAAGGAAGCTATTGATATCAGGTGCCGACGCTCTACCACAGCTAAAATCAAGCAAGAAAATCCTATTCCAACAAAACCAGCAACACCTCTATCAAAAGACCAAAATAAATTGAATGCTAACGCCAGCCCTAACAACAACTCCAAAAACTTACGCTCAAGCCTAGAGCCAGGACTATTGGTTAGAGTAAAAATCCAAAAAGCAATGATAAGAAAAACATCTCTAGCGCCTACAAGGGTCACGACCAATGCCGCAGACAACATCAACAATATTGGTCGGTATTTATTTTGCTGGTGAATGAGTAAAACGGCAGTATGAAATAAGAATACGCTTGCTAAGCCATCCATTAGGCTATAAATCAGCATGGTTGGTAGAAAATGTCTATCAATCCCTAGAAAATATTGTGCAATCCAAGCAGGAATCCAATCCATTGCACCATGTATAGTGAAAAAATTCGCATTGCCATTCAGCACTAGCGGTAAAGTAGCAACAAATTCCCCATGATGAAAAGGATCTTGATAAAAACCATTATCTATATTAAAAAATGTAGCCCAAATACCGATAAGTAAAACACCAAAAACTAAGGTATTAAACAACTTACCATTGTCATATAACTCAAAAATTTTCTTCATCCAGTTTCTCTAGCACATCATAAATGTTATCAATTTTCCCTCCTAATACCGAATAACATTTAGGCATGCTGTGATGTTTTTCAAACAAAATTGGGCGGCCATCATCTCTTTCATTCTTAGCTAAAATAGTTTTTATCTCAAACAATGACTCTACATAAGTAGCATCTTGCACAGCAGGTAAATAGCGTGCAACATCCCTCACCATCCGATTCACGCGAGTTTCACGCTCGTATTCATTCAACTTTTGATAGGGATTGATGCCATTTTTATCATTCCAATTCAAATGCGGCGTATAGCGAACATGAGAAAGTGTGTGCAATTGACGCGCAGGAAATGGCATCATTGAGAAAAATGGACCATCCATCACTGTAATACCTAGTCCATTTAGCGTCTGTGGCATTTGCATTAGCGCCATTTCTGTAATTTCCTGCTTAAGATGCACAGTCGTACCAGAGAAATCACCTAAAAATTGATTTAGCCCACTATAAGTACAATTAAAAACGTAACGACTCATTATTTCCTGCTCATTGCTCGCTTGCACTAATGTAACTTTAAGATTGTCGCCTGATTTTGAAATCGCTGTTGCACTTGAGTTAAAAAGAACTTCAATGTCGCACTCTACTAACTCTTCCGTAGCCCATTTAGCCAAAACTGTTGTATCAAAGGCATACTCTTCAACTAAAAATATATCTTCGATTAAGCGTGGCTCAAACAATTGCCGTATTGATTGATTAACGGGCTCAATTTTAGCCCCTATTTCTTTGCAAAAACGGATAAACTGACCAGCAGTCACCTTAGAGTTACGTCTTGCTATGGCATAAAGCTTAGTAAAACTTTGATCAACCGCCTGCGGCCAGTCTGCTAAAAAACGAGGAAGGTTGATGCGACTACGATATGCTGTAGTAAAACTACGTGGATAATGATAACCATTATGTACGCGAGCTTGATTGTTATAAGAAGCACGGGTAAGCAGTGCGGCTTCACGTTCTACTAGCACAACGCGCTTAAAACCACGTTGCTTTGCCAAGTAAATTGCAATTGCCGTGCCGTAAAAGCCACCTCCTATAATAACAGCATCTACAACTGAATCAGATTGCATCATTGCTGGAATTGTGAGCGCGGCCGCACTTCTTCAATATTAAGATTTTCACGACGAGTCATACGTGCGCTAGTAAACTCTTGCCCTACATGGTAAAGCGGGCCTTCATTTTGAAGGCTTGCCATATTGAGAATGTATTCTCCCAACACTAGCAACACTAAAGATAATAAA
>JABFSF010000147.1 GCA_013140755.1 Methylotenera sp.
GAATGCCTGATAAAATCCAGCTTCTAAAATAACCTCTCTATCTAAAGTTCCGATACCCCACCATCGGAATGCCTGATAAAATGCAAAAATGGCGGGGTGCTAGAGCATCACAGTTCCGATACCCCACCATCGGAATTCCTGATAAAATATCAAGGATATACGGCAAATGCCGATGCAGGTTCCGATACCCCACCATCGGAATGCCTGATAAAATAGGCGTCGGAAACGCGCTAGAAACGCTTAGGTTCCGATACCCCACCATCGGAATGCCTGATAAAATAGGTTATTCGTAATCTATTGTTTTAAATGGTAATTGTAGTTAAAAAAGCTCAACTTGCTCTGGCATGTTGGGCTTTTTTCTTGTGGGGCGTGTACCAAAAAACTCTTTGGTCATACCATATTGTTTATCTGTGACTATAAAAAATGCCACTTGTGCGTCTTTGGGGATAAGTGGACGTAGCCTAATGATGGTCGCTTCACCCACTGCAAGGGTTGGAAAGTGATGCACATACAAGGAATTTTGCAATTGTACAAAATTTTCTTGCAATAAACTTTTACGGAAAATTGTGTAATCGTGCCGTGCATCGGAATCTATCATCGGGCAATCATATACACATATAACCCACATGACGCGCCACCCGTTTACGCCCATGATTCTTCATCATCGGCTTGTATTAGCATGTCTTCTGGCAGGTTTAATTGCTTGGCTCTGCCATCTAATATGCGCACAAAGCTGGCGACACTTTCATTGATGGCAGCGGGCAAGCGATAGCCTGCGCCGTTGAGCTTAATTTCTTGTGTTACAAAACCCAGCATTTCTTTACGTGCCTGGCTGTTAAACTCACCTATGTGGTTTTTTGCCACATGCCGTTCCACCACAAAACGGTAAGGCTCAATAAAATCATCCGCCAAGTTAAATGGATTTTCCATACTGCAATGCCCCAAACCCAGAGCAGGGTTTAAGCCTGCCAATACCAAACTACGCGCCACCATAGCGCGCAATACCGCATAACCAAAATTAAGCCGTGCGTTAATCGCATCTTCTGCACCTTGTTTTTCACGACTAAATTCAGCCTCAAATAAATATGCCCAATAATGTTTTGCGCCTTGTCCTTCGCATTTAGTTTTATCTGCTGGTTGCACTTCTTGCGCTAAACGCTCTAGCCTTAATGCGCCTTTGCGGTTTAACACGCGTAAATTAACCGCTTGCGTATTGAGCCTTGCTTGTACCAATGCTTGCCATAACTTCGCTTTAGTTTCAGTGCTGTCCAAAGCCATTTGTTGGCGTAGCCGCCGCACCAAATCGCCATTACCCACTTGTGGCAAAAACCACGCGCAAGGATGGTGAATTTCATCCGTCACCAACACGCTCGCACTCGCCTCTGCCAATCCGCGCAAAGCCTGCACGGAAATTTGTATGGTGTGGTGATGCAAGCACAACACGGCAATATCTTTAGGTAATACGAAACTATCCTCAAAACCATCTCGCCGAATGCGTAACCTGCCTAAATCTACTGAAAGTGAGGCTGGGTTTTCAATTAACAAAATGCGATGTTCAGACATGGTTAATCAAGCCGTTTCAAGCGCATTATTTGGTTAAACGAAACCATTTTCTTTCCTGATTCTGGCTCTTTAATCGCATCAAATGCGCGAGGGTCTGTAATAGGAATTAAAGCAACAACACCTACCGCTTTGAAATATCCTATACGATATTTTTTACCTACTTTACTATCCAGCACCGTATCGTTCTTATGTAAGCGCACCATATTTTCAGATTGTGGTTTATGTTTGCGCTTCATGGCTAGATGCGTATTGACGAGTTCCTGCTTGCCTATACGTCCATCAAAGATTTCGGTTTCTAAGTAAGCATAGCCCGCATTCGGCAAACGCTTCAAATGCTCGCACCCGTCTTTGCTGGTGTGGCTAATAATCGCCACATCATCCGCATAATTGCCTGTAAAACATTTTACCTTTTTAATCTCTACGCGCTGACCATACATTGTTTGATAAATAGGCATCGCCAAGGCTTCAGGCGCGGATTTACCTGCAACAATCCTACTTTCAAATTCTTTAGCAACAATCTCACGAATTGTTTCACTCACAATGCTTTGTATCGCTTTACGCGCTTGCTCTACCGTGCTTTTTTTGCGGTCAATTAAATCTGCCACTTTCACACGTAAGGCTAATCGGGCTTTGTCTTCACCCTCTTTAACTGCTACACCATAAGCAGTTTCTTGAAAAATCGCCCCATCAGGGTAACGGTCTGGCTTAATAGATAATGGGCATTCTCGAATAGCTGCTAGGACAATTTCGCGCACATTTTTAATCGGCGGTTCGCCGACTTCTAGCCTTGGCTTTTGCCCTCTTGCTTCACGCTCACTGTCAATTTTGTATTGCCGCGCCATTTTTTGAAACAGGCTACGCGAAGTTAGCCCAATAGTAATAGCATCAATCAAATGATGTCTGTGGTCTATACGTTTATTGAGTTTGCGGTCTGTATGGCGCGATTTATCTAGGTGTCCGTGACTATCTAGCACTCTATGCCCTTCCCACACATCACGGTATTTTTCAAAATCCTCAACGCTAACCACTTGCATTTCTTCATCTAAAATCGGCAAACCTTCTTCAACTCGCGCTTGCGGAATGACCGTTTCTAGCTTCCATTTACGGCGAAGCATAGCGGTAAGCTCACCACGCGACACTGAAACTGGCGTTTTGCAAATACCTTGCAACCATTGCGCCGCTTCTTTGGCTATCCATGAGGTTTGGTGAAATTGGCGGTCTGCAAATTCGGCAATTGATTCATCTGTCAGTACTTCTGTTTCAAAGTCTTCTAGCAACAGCAATTTGGCTTTGCGATATTGCCTGTTATCTGCAAAATACTTGGCACGCATTTGAATAATTTGCCAACGGTCTGTGTCGTGTCCCCATGCCTGATAAGGCGTGCGATTGCCTTTTTCTTGGTTGCAACTGCGGTGAGCTAGCACAATTTCACTACGTTTTAAGCCAACTTGCGTGAGCGATTTTGGCAAAATATGTTCATATTCAGTTTCTGCCCCATTAAGTGCATCACCCAAATTTATTTTCTTGGTGCAATATGGACAATGTCCTTCACCCTGTTCAACCCAAAGCAAATAACGCCTTATACGTGAAGGTGTAACCGTTGCAGGTGCTGCACGAATTGCTTTTTCCGCACTCTCACGTGCTTTTCTGTTTTTATTATTCTCACTTTCACGCTCATTACGTTTACTCACGCCCACACTCATTTCACGTGCCATTTCCACCACCATTTGCTCGGGCTGCGCACCTAAATCTGCCATCATGCGGTTTAATACGTAGCGCATTTGGCGTAGCGAACCATCTACCACGGCGTTACCAGTGCTTGGCGCAAAATCCAATTTATCTTTCAGTGTCACAGGTTTATTAAGGCTTTCGGGATAACACACACGCACCGCAGCATCTTCATCTGGGCGCATTTCACCTTGCCAGCCATTTGGCCACCAAGGCGTATCTAGCCAATCAATGAGCTTATTTAGAGCTTTAATAGAATACGAAGCTCGACCACCTTCAAAACCCATTTTGCTTAAGCGGTCAAATTTTTCATGGCTTTTCACTAAGTTGATAAACGCAACAAAGGCCTCTGGCAATTGCCGCACCGTGCCATCGGCCTTGGCAAAGCGTGTATGCCACAATGAATCATCTAGTTGCTCAGGAGATCCTAAATCTGCCAAAAAGTTGATCACCTGAATTTGCGTGCGTTCATCTAAAGCTAGCCACTTATCCCCTAAATCCAATTTACGAAACACTTGGTTAGTTTTATTGCCTGGAATTTCATCACGGCTAAGCCTATCTAAATTAAGCCCTTTGGTTTCAGGTTTTGGACAGCCTGCGGCTTCTAGTGCTTGGTAAATCACATCAAATTTCACCACCTCTTTTTCATTACATAATTGGCGAATCACAGCCTTTTGTGCGACAGATAATTTCTCGGCCCGCTTACCTGCACCCCAGCGTAAATCTGCCAACGTTTTCTCTATTCTAAAACGCTGAAAAGCTAGCTGCGCTCGTGGTGCGCGAGCCAAGGTTGGCTCTAATCCACACTGTCCCACCATGCCACCTACCGCTTTCAGTGGGCGCTGGTAAAAAATTGCATGATTAAAAACTTCCTTAAGTGCCTTGCCTTCGTGCTGAGAATTAAGAATAGGGTAAAAAGCAGATTGCGTCTGCCAAATTTGTTCAAACTCAGCCTCAACATGGCTACGTAGCGCATAAAGATTTTGTAACTCATCTTCTTTATCGCGCTTTTCTTTGATTTTCAATTTGGTGGGCAAGCCTTGTTGCCAACGTTCATACAGATATTCACCTAAAGTAATTATTGTTACTCCACGTGATTCTGCAACAGCTTGCATCTGGGCAATTAAATCACTACTACCGCCTTCTACTTCACCTTTTTTACTAAACTTATCTGCGGGATAACCACGCCTTTTACCTAAACGAATAAACACGCGGATTAAATCTGACAAATCAATCTGTTCACGCGCGGCATTTGCGCGAATTTTTAATAAGGTTCGCCCACTGTCATGAGATGGTTCAATTTGAATGCCTAACAAAGGTGCTAACGCTGCAATTGCTTTAGTTCGCCCTAACCGTCTATCAATTTGGCGGCGTTGCATACGCGCAGCACGCCGCCCTGCTTTTTTAGACTTTAGCCCAGCTTGACTTTTTTCTAACGGCTCATCAAAAATCCGTACATGCGACCACTTTAATTCTAAAGGATTGTTATTTTCATCTAGTGAAAATGCCGCAACCCCTAATGAAGCCGTCCCCACATCTAAACCAACACGATAACGCATAACCATTGCCCTTTATTGTTATTGATGTAACAATGCAAATATATCAGGTATTCCGATGGTGGGGACTATCGGCAACAAGGGGAAGTGTAAAAACAACCCCACCGATATAAAAAGCAGACTTCGGTCTGCTTTTTTCTTTATTAACCTCATTCTGTTTAACGTACCTAATAACTTTCTTTACTTTTCAGTTTCAATAAAAAAAGCCCTTTCGGGCTTTTTTTATTCTCTCAATATCTCACTTTTTGCGACTTATCTCGAGTTTAGAACAAACCTACATTCTTAAATATCTAAATTACCCACCCCTAGTGCATTGTTCTCAATAAAGGCGCGCCTTGGTTCTACGTTATCGCCCATGAGGGTGGTGAAAATTTCATCGGCGGCAATGGCATCATCAATTTGCACTTTGAGTAAGCGGCGCACTTTAGGGTCCATAGTGGTTTCCCACAGTTGCTCTGGGTTCATTTCACCTAGGCCTTTATAGCGTTGTATATTCAACGTGCCTTTTGCCTCGCCTTGTAACCAATCGAGAGCTTGCTTAAATGTAGTTACGGTTTGTTCTTTTTCATTGCGCTTTATTACAGCCCCCGCGCCTACTAAGCCTTGCAGCATGGTGGAGGTTTTAATAATTTGTCTGTAATCACCACTACTTAAAAATTCTGCGTTAATCACACAGCTTTGTAAATTGCCATGAACGAACTTGTTAATTTCTAGGCGGTAAGCATTGGTTTCTGCATCAAACGCCACAATCACTTCACTGCCTACTGCGCCTAAAATTGGGCGTAGTTTTTCCGCAATCGTATTTGCACTTTGCTCATCGCTTAAGTTAATTTCACCAGCATCTTGTATCGCGCGGAGTACACTTTCATCATAGAGTGCTGCAATTCTACGTATCACCGCTTCTGTGAGTACCACTTGTTTGGCAATTTCACCCAACGCATCGCCAGTCAATACGCCTGCGGCAGTTTTTGTATCTAACTCGGCACCTTTAAGGGCTGATTGCAGCAAGTAAATATCCAGCTCTTGTTCATCTTTGAGGTAGCGTTCATCACGACCTTGTTTAACTTTGAAAAGCGGTGGTTGCGCAATGTAAATATGGCCACGCTCGACCAATTCTGTCATTTGGCGGTAGAAGAAGGTGAGTAATAAGGTGCGAATATGCGCGCCGTCCACGTCCGCATCGGTCATGATAATAATGCGGTGGTAGCGTAATTTTTCTGCATTAAAATCTGCTTTGCCGATGCTGGTACCCAAAGCAGTAATGAGCGTTGCAATCTCTTGCGAACCCAGTAGTTTATCAAAACGTGCTTTTTCAACGTTTAAAATTTTACCTTTTAGCGGCAATATGGCTTGGTTTTTACGGTCACGCCCTTGTTTGGCTGAGCCACCCGCTGAGTCACCCTCCACAAGGTAAATTTCACAAAGTGCTGGATCTTTTTCTTGGCAATCAGCTAACTTGCCAGGTAAGCCCATCGTGTCCATCACCCCTTTACGGCGAGTGATTTCACGTGCTTTACGCGCTGCTTCACGGGCGCGGGCAGCTTCTACAATTTTGCCGCAGATTATTTTGGCATCCGCTGGATTTTCTTGTAAAAAGTCAGCCAATTTAGCTGAAACTACTTCAGATACCACAGGCTGCACTTCACTTGAAACTAATTTATCTTTAGTTTGTGATGAAAATTTAGGGTCTGGTACTTTTACAGAAAGCACACAGGTAATGCCTTCGCGCATATCATCACCCGTAGTTTCTACTTTGGCTTTTTTAGCGAGTTCTGATTGCTCAATATATTGGTTGAGCGTGCGCGTCATCGCCGTGCGTAAACCCGTTAAATGAGTGCCTCCATCGCGTTGCGGAATATTATTAGTAAAGCATTGCACGGCTTCTGAGTATGAATCGTTCCATTGCATGGCCACTTCTATCGTCATGCCGTCTTTTTCACCCATTGCGTAAAAGGTTTTAGGGTGCAACACAGTTTTACTGCGGTTCATATATTCCACAAACCCTTTAATTCCGCCCGAGTACGCAAAGTTTTCACTTTTACCTGTACGTTGATCTACTAGTTCAATTTTTACACCGTTGTTTAAAAATGAAAGTTCGCGAATACGTTTAGCTAAAATTTCAAAGTGATATTCCACTAAAACAAAGGTTTCAACTGAGGCTAAAAAGTGCACCTCTGTGCCTTTTTTATCCGTTGTGCCGGTTTCTACTAGGGGTGCTACGGCTTCACCACGGCGAAATTCCATTTGGTGTACTTTACCGTTACGGTAAATTTTGAGTTTTAACCAGTCTGACAGCGCATTCACCACAGAAACACCTACACCATGCAAACCACCAGAAACTTTATACGAATTTTGATCAAACTTACCACCTGCGTGGAGCTCTGTCATCACAATTTCAGCGGCTGAACGTTTCACCGCTTTAATATCATCATACTTAATGTCAGTAGGTATGCCACGGCCATTATCAGAGACACTAACTGAGTTATCAGGGTGAATAATCACCTTAATATCATCACAGTGCCCCGCTAAAGCTTCATCAATAGCGTTATCCAGCACCTCAAACACCATGTGGTGCAAGCCAGAGCCATCAGAAGTATCCCCAATATACATGCCTGGACGTTTGCGCACCGCATCCAAACCTTCAAGAATTTTAATGCTGGATGAGTCGTAATCAGTGGATATTTCTTTTTTATCAGTCATGCTAATTTTCTTTTAAATTTAGAGGTTTTAAAACTTGTGTTTCACGTGAAACATTAAATGCGCATTGGCATTACAACGTATTTGTAATCAACATTAGTAGGCACAGTAATTAAGCAACTACTATTTGCATCTGCAAATGAAAATATCACTTGATCACTATTGGTATTATTGAGCACATCAATTAAATAAGTCACATTAAAACCAATATCAAGTGTATCGCCACCATAGTTAATTTCTAACTCTTCTTCAGCTTCTTCTTGATCACTATTGGTACTAATGAGTTTTAAATTATTATTACTTAATACCATACGAATACCACGGTATTTTTCATTTGATAAAATTGAAGCGCGTTGCATAGCGAGTAAAACATTTAAACGCTCAATGCTAAATGTGTTTTGATGCCCCAGTGGAATCACGCGGTTGTAGTCAGTGATTTTACCATCAATTACTTTTGAAATAAGCTTAATGTTGCCAAATCTAAAATTCACTTTGTT
>JABFSF010000120.1 GCA_013140755.1 Methylotenera sp.
TTCTTTATGCGCCAAATGCAAGGTGGTGGAAAAGGTGGTGGTCCATTTTCATTCGGTAAAAGTAAAGCACGTCAGTTAGATGAAGCGAATAATCAAACTACATTTGCTGATGTTGCGGGTTGTGATTAAGCCAAAGAAGAAGTATTTGAATTGGTTGAGTTTTTACGTGATCCGACTAAGTTTCAAAAACTTGGAGGGCGCATTCCTCGCGGTGTGTTAATGGTAGGTCCCCCAGGCACTGGTAAAACCTTGCTTGCGCGTGCCATTGCTGGTGAAGCTAAAGTTCCATTTTTTACGATTTCAGGTTCGGATTTTGTAGAAATGTTTGTGGGTGTAGGTGCTTCGCGTGTACGTGATATGTTTGAAACAGCTAAAAAGAACTCACCATGCATCATTTTTATTGATGAAATTGATGCAGTAGGTCGTAGCCGTGGTGCAGGTACAGGTGGCGGTAATGACGAACGTGAACAGACTTTAAACCAAATGTTGGTGGAGATGGATGGTTTTGAGCCAAACTCTGGCGTAATTGTAATTGCTGCAACTAACCGTGCGGATGTGCTAGATAAAGCATTGTTGCGCCCAGGTCGTTTTGATCGTCAAGTGATGGTGGGCTTGCCTGATATTAAAGGTCGTGAGCAGATTTTATTGGTGCATATGCGTAAAGTGCCGATTGACTCTGATGTGAAGGCTGATATTTTAGCTAGAGGTACACCTGGCTTTAGTGGAGCAGATTTAGCTAACTTAGTGAATGAAGCGGCTTTGTTTGCTGCGCGTCGCAACAAGCGTACAGTGGACATGCAAGACTTTGAAGATGCTAAAGATAAAATTTTCATGGGGCCTGAGCGTAAGTCAATGATTATTCGCGAGGAAGATCGACGTAAAACGGCGTATCATGAAACTGGACATGCGGTGGTAGCAAAATTATTGCCAAAGGCTGATCCTGTGCATAAAGTCACGATTATGCCGCGTGGCTGGGCATTAGGTTTAACTTGGCAATTGCCAGAGCATGATCAATTTAGCCGTTATCGCGAAAAAATGTTAGAAGAAATCTCAATACTTTTTGGGGGGCGTATTGCTGAGGAGCTTTTTACAGATGATATTTCCACTGGGGCATCGAATGATTTTGAGCGTGCCACTAAGCTTGCGCGTGCAATGGTCACTAAATATGGGATGAGCGATGCACTAGGAGCCATGGTCTATGCGGGTGATGAGCAAGACTCATTTTTCGGGAGTATGAGTTCAAAAACTATTTCTGAGGCAACACAGCAGAAAGTAGATGCTGAAATCCGTCGTATTTTAGATGAGCAGTATGCAGTTGCACGTAAACTGTTGGAAGATAATCGAGATAAGGTCGAAGCAATGACGGCAGCGTTAATGGAATATGAAACGATTGATGCTGATCAAGTGAATGACATCATGGCGGGGTTGCCAGTACGCGCACCTAAGCCAGTACAAAGCAAAATTCCGCCTAGTAATAAAGATGCAGGTACTACAGGGGCAGGGGCAACTACTGCACCGCAACCGAGTGCTAAGACTTAACGCTTAGGTCATCAAACGATAAGGGCTAGATGATTCTAGCCCTTTTTTATTGCAGTATAATGGCGTATGACTCAACACTTTCAATTTCATTGTGGTAAGTTTCAACTTGATTTAAGCACGCCTTTGGTGATGGGGGTTGTGAATGTCACGCCCGATTCATTTTCAGATGGAGGAAGGTTTTCAAGGGCTGAATCAGCAATCGCACACGCGCTTCAATTGATTGAAGAGGGTGCGAATATTTTAGATGTTGGCGGCGAGTCAACACGTCCCAATGCGATACCTGTTAGCTTGGATGAAGAGCTAAGTCGGGTGATTCCTGTCATTGAAGCGTTGGCTGGCCAAATAAGTATTCCAATTTCAATTGATACTTATAAGCCAAAAGTAATGCAAGCGGCCATTGCCGCTGGGGCGAGTATGGTGAATGATGTGCGTGCATTGCAAGAAGAATATGCTTTAGATGTTGTGGTTAATAGTAATGCCAGTGTGTGTCTAATGCACATGCAAGGCACACCACAAACCATGCAACAAAACCCATATTATGATGATGTGGTGAATGATGTGAAGGCTTTTTTACAAACGCGTCTAGATGCTTGCGTGAAGGCGGGTATTGCCAGTAAGCGCATCATCGTTGATCCTGGCTTTGGTTTTGGTAAAACGCGTGTGCATAACATTGCACTTGTTCAACAGTTGGAGAGCTTTGCAGCACTTAATCAACCTTTACTCGTGGGCTTGTCTCGAAAATCAGTGCTTGGGCAAATGACAGGCAATGATGTAGATGCTAGACTTTACGCTAGTATTGCTGCTTCAGTTATTTCGGTGATGAAGGGTGCGCACATTGTGCGCGTACATGATGTAAAAGCCACAGTGGATGCATTAAAAGTAGTACAAGCGGTGCTGTAAAACTTCACGATAGAAACAAAGTAGCCTGTGTTTTGGTAGTGAAAAAGCGTTTAAATAAGGCAAAAAATGAGTAAAAAATATTTCGGTACAGATGGCATTCGAGGCAAAGTAGGCGCACATCCCATCACGCCAGATTTTGTGATGCGTTTAGGGTATGCCGCAGGGCGCGTGCTTACTAAAATGGATGGAAATTTAGCAAAGGGCGAACATCCAGCGGTGCTGATTGGTAAAGATACGCGTATTTCAGGCTATATGCTTGAAGCGGCACTAGAAGCGGGCTTGTCAGCAGCAGGTGTAGATGTGTTGCTTACAGGGCCTATGCCTACGCCCGCTGTCGCTTATTTAACGCGTGCTTTACGGGCACAGGCTGGCATTGTAATTTCAGCTTCACATAACCCTTTTTATGATAATGGCATCAAGTTTTTTTCAAGCTTAGGCACTAAACTACCTGATGATGTAGAAAATGCGATTGAAGTTGCCTTAGATGAGTCAATGCAAGTGATGGATTCTGCACAATTGGGCAAGGCGCGTCGTATAGATGATGCGGCTGGCCGCTATGTGGAGTTTTGTAAAAGCACTTTCCCTAATCACTTAGATTTGCGCGGTTTAAAAATTGTTTTAGATTGCGCACATGGCGCAACTTATCATGTTGCTCCGCCTGTGTTTCACGAGCTTGGTGCTGAAGTGATTGCCATTGGTAATAAGCCTGATGGTCTTAATATTAACGAGCAAGTGGGCTCTACACATCCACAAGCCTTACAAAAAGCGGTGATTGAGCATAGTGCTGATTTAGGTATCGCTTTTGATGGTGATGGTGACCGCGTGATGATGGTGGATGCGCATGGTGACTTGTTAGATGGTGACCAATTGTTGTATATTATCGCCGCTGCACGTCAGAAAGACGGCAGTTTGCAAGGGGGGGTTGTTGGTACATTGATGACCAATTTAGCCCTAGAACACAAACTCACTAGTATGCACATTCCATTTGTTCGCGCAAAAGTGGGTGATCGATACGTGCTGGAGTTACTCAATCAAAATAATTGGCAGTTGGGTGGTGAGAATTCAGGTCATATTCTCACGCTTGATAAACATAGTAGTGGCGATGGCATTATTGCAGCCTTGCAAGTGCTTCACGCCGTGATTCAAAGCAAAAAAACATTGCATGAGTTACGCGCAGAACTACTTTTATATCCACAAGTGCTGATTAACGTAACGACTAAACAAAAGCTCGATTTAAACAATGCACACATTCAAAATGCGGTGAAAGAGGCTGAGACTACGTTAAAAAACTCTGGGCGTGTGTTACTGCGTGCTTCAGGCACAGAGCCAAAAATTCGCGTGATGGTGGAGGGGCGTGATTCTGACATGGTGACGCGATTGGCAGAAAAAATCGCGGCAGTTGTGAAAAGTTTAGTTTGAGTGTTGATTACTTTGGTGAAATGCTCAAGTGTGCGCTGATGTGCTGAATTTAGAAAACCACACGCCCATGATGCGCCAGTATCTGGGCTTAAAGGCGCAGCATCCCGACATGTTGTTGTTTTATCGTATGGGGGATTTTTACGAGCTCTTTTTTGAAGATGCCGAAAAAGCCTCCAAGTTACTGGGGATTACCCTCACGCATCGTGGCAGTAGCAATGGGCAGCCCATCAAGATGGCGGGCGTGCCTTACCATGCGGCGGAGCAGTATTTGGCCAAACTGGCTAAGTTGGGTGAGGCGGTTGCTATCTGTGAGCAGGTAGGTGACCCTGCCACCAGCAAAGGTCCTGTGGCACGTGAAGTCACGCGCATTTTAACCCCAGGCACGTTGACCGATACCGCGCTGTTAGATGAATCGCGCGATAACCAGTTGCTCAGTATCTTTCAAGCCGATGGCATCATAGGCTTGGCGCGTTTGAACCTTGCCTCTGGCAGTTTTATATTAAGTGAAATTGCTGTTGGGTTGTTGGCGCAAGAGCTTGAGCGCATTGCGCCGAGTGAAATGTTATTGGCGGATGACTTTCAGCACGCGGCGATTAGCCTAAGTAAAGTCGCAAAGCGCCGCTTATCGCCTTGGCAGTTTGATTTTGATAGCGCTTTTAGCACGCTTACCAAGCAATTTAACACCTATGATTTAAATGGCTTTGGTTGCGCTGATTTAAAGCCAGCGATTTGTGCGGCAGGGGCATTGCTCGATTACGTCAAACATACACAGCGCACCACTTTGCCACATATTCACGCGCTGACTGTGGAAGTCACGAGTGCCTATGTGCAGCTAGATGCTGCCACGCGCCGTAATTTAGAAATTGATGTCACCTTGCGTGGCGAAGCCGCGCCCACGCTTTATTCACTTTTAAATACCACGCAAACGGCCATGGGCGCGCGCCTCTTGCGGCACTGGCTGCATCATCCGCTACAAGATCGCAACTTAAGCTTAAAGCGCCATGAGGCCGTTGCCGATTTAATTCAAAATCACCAAGCCAGCACTTTAAGTGTGGTGCTCAAAGCCATAGGCGATATTGAACGCATGACGGCGCGCGTGGCGCTAAAAACCGCAAGACCGCGCGATTTATCGGGCTTAGCGGCAAGCTTGCAACAGTTACCTGTGTTGCAAAGCTTGTTAAAAACGGCATCTGCAAGCTTGCTACAAACGTTGCATGACAATCTAAACGCACCAGAAGCCGCCGTTACTTTATTAACCACGGCGATTAAAGCCGAGCCCAGCGTGGTGCTACGCGAAGGCGGCGTAATTGCCGATGGCTATGATGCAGCGCTAGATGAATTACGCGCCATACAAACCAACCACGGCGATTTTCTGCTGCAATTTGAGGCTGCTGAAAAAGCACGTACGGGCATTGTCAACCTGAAAGTGGAATACAACAGTGTGCATGGTTTTTATATTGAAATGAGTCGTGTGCAAGCGGAAAGCGCGCCCGCTGAATACCGCCGCAGGCAAACGCTTAAAAATGTTGAGCGTTTTATCACGCCAGAATTAAAAGTGTTTGAAGATAAAGTACTCAGTGCGAATGAGCGTGCACTCGCCCGTGAAAAAATGCTGTACGAGCAAGTGCTGGCCGAATTGGGTGTGCATATTATTGCCTTGCAAACCAATGCAGGCGCGGTGGCAAGCTTAGATGTACTGTGCTGCTTTGCGGAGCGTGCCGTCAGCCTAAATTACGTTGCGCCACAATTTACCACAGAAGCAGGGCTTGAAATTATTCATGGGCGCCACCCCGTGGTGGAAAATATCACGCAACCCTTTGTGGCCAATGATGTGCAGCTCAACCCTTATCGGCAATTACTGCTGATTACAGGTCCCAATATGGGCGGTAAATCTACCTTTATGCGGCAAACGGCTTTAATCGTGCTGCTTGCGCATTGCGGCTGCTACGTGCCTGCAACTTCAGCTAAAATCGGCGAAATTGACCGCATCATGACGCGTATTGGCGCATCAGATGACTTGGCAGGTGGGCGCTCCACCTTTATGGTCGAAATGACCGAAACCGCTAATATTCTGCATAACGCCACGGATAGAAGCTTGGTGCTGCTGGATGAAATTGGCCGCGGCACTAGCACCTTTGATGGTTTAAGCCTAGCCTGGGCGGTTGCCAAACAATTGCTAGAAAAAAACCGCAGCTTTACACTATTTGCCACCCATTATTTTGAACTCACGCGCATTGTGGATGAGTTTAAATACGCTGCCAACGTGCATTTAGATGCGGTTGAACATGGCCCAGAAAATAATAAGGCCATTGTGTTTATGCACAAGGTAGAAGAAGGTGCCGCCAATCAAAGCTATGGCCTGCAAGTAGCGCAACTTGCAGGCATCCCCAAAAGTGTGGTGAATGCGGCAAAACGCAAACTAGCGCAGTTAGAAAGTAAGCAGGTGGCGGGTCATGCCGAGCAGTCAGATATGTTTATCAGCGATGCCCTGCCAGAAGAAGTGCCTTTACATCCAATGGTAGCGGCATTTGAGAATATTCAACCTGATGAGCTTACACCCAAGCAGGCACTAGATTTGGTTTATATGCTTAAAACGCTAGCTGAATAAATAAGAAAGCACCCATCAGGAGCTTTCTTACTTCAATTGGACTCTAGTGGTGATGCCCACCCGCGCCATGCACGTGTTGGTGGGAAACTTCTTCTGTATTAGCTGGGCGTACGTCAGTAATGGTGGCAGTAAACACGACGCGCTCACCTGCCCAAGGGTGGTTGCCATCCACAATCACTTTGCCATCGGCGATTTCTGTGACGGTGTATAAAATCACATCGCCAGTTTCATCTTCACCTTCAAACTGCATCCCTACTTTAAGTTCTGCTGATGGAAATGCGCTGGCTGGTTCAATTTGCACCAGTTCTTCATCATACTCACCAAACGCATCTGCTGGTTGCAAATCTACAGTGACCACATCTCCGATTTTTTTGCCGTGCATGGCTTCTTCCACTTTAGGGAAGATATTATCGTAACCGCCGTGCAGGTAGGCCACTGGCTCGTTGCTTGATTCAAGCACATTGCCATCGGCATCTTTGAGTTCATAAGTCATGGTGACAACAGTGTTCATTGCGATTTGCATGGTGGATTCCTTAAATCTAGGCTTCTTGAAAATATGATGATGGAATTTTAATCTATATTCTTGAAAGTATTTAAATTTTATCAAGATTTATTTTGGTGATATTTGGCAATTAGTTTGTCCAAAGTGGCGGCAAAAGCTTGGCGGTCACTTTGGTTAAACGTGGATGTGTTGATTTTAACCGTTGCTATCTACCACGCCCGCCACTTCTATGTGGGTTATTCGGGGTATGTGTGCTTTTATTTGTGCGACCACGATTTTCATTTGGTCGAGTCGTATTAGTGCGGTTGGGTTGATGACGAGCAGGAGCAGGCGGCACAAAGAGTGAGTTTTGTGGCATGGCTTGGTGGCGTGCAGCTTCTGACATATTTTTCGTATTTTGCGGTTGCTCTGACCTTGGCTTGTTGGCCTGTGCAGGGCGTCCTTCAATATTGGTTTGACTGTTACGCTGCCCGTTACTTCTATTTTGATTGCGCCCAGCGTTAGGGTTTGTAGCTTGCCCATCCGCGCTGGGCGTTGTATAGGCTTGGCGCTGCTGCCCTTTAATGTGTCCGCGCGGCGGTCTGCCATGTGGCTGAGTAGAGCGTGGTGGTTCTGGCTCAGGTTTGTCAGAAGGCGTAAAGCCTTCTACTTGCACTTTGGGAATCTCTCGCTTGATGAGTTTTTCAATGTCTTTCAGTAGCTTTAATTCTTCACGATCAACCAGTGAAACAGCGGCTCCGCTGCTGCCTGCGCGGCCTGTGCGGCCAATACGATGTACGTAATCTTCAGGTACGTTGGGGAGTTCAAAGTTGACCACTTGCGGGAGTTGATCAATATCTAAGCCACGCGCTGCAATATCGGTGGCCACCAATACGCGCATACTGCCATCTTTAAATTGTGCAAGGGCTTTGGTGCGCGCGCCTTGGCTTTTGTTGCCATGAATCGCAGCCGCTTGAATATCATCTTTAATGAGCTTTTCTGCTAAGCGGTTAGCGCCATGCTTGGTGCGAGTGAAAATCAAGACTTGTTTCCAGTCATGTTGTTTAATCAAGTGGCTCACCAGCTCGCGTTTATGCGCTTGCGGCACCATGTGTACCGTTTGCTCCACCAGTTCAGAAGCGGTATTGCGGCGTGCGACTTCTACAAAGCCTGGGTTATGCAATAAGTCATCGGCGAGTGCTTTAATCTCATCTGAAAACGTGGCTGAAAACAGCAAGTTTTGGCGTTGCTTAGGTAATAGCGCGAGTATTTTTTTAATATCGCGAATAAAGCCCATATCGAGCATGCGGTCGGCCTCATCTAACACCAAAATTTCAATGCCTGATAAATCGACATTTTTTTGATTGGCATGGTCGAGCAAGCGGCCTGGGGTGGCGACTAAAATATCAAGCGGTTTTTTAAGCCGCACGATTTGCGGGTTGGCATTCACACCGCCGAAAATGACGGTAGAGGTGAGCGGCAGATATTTGCCATAAGTATTCACAGATTCTTCAATCTGCGCGGCAAGCTCACGTGTGGGTGTTAGCATCAAGCAGCGAGGGCGGCCTTTTGCCACTTCAGCCAACGATTTTTGGCTCAATACATGCAAAATAGGTAAGGTAAAACCAGCCGTTTTACCTGTGCCTGTTTGTGCGCCAGCCAGTAAATCGCCTCCATTGAGCACGAGAGGGATTGCTTGTGCTTGAATTGGGGTTGGGTGAGTGTAACCTGCATCATTAATGGCTTTGAGAATTGGTTCTGAAAGGCCTAACTCATTAAATGTTAGTGTTGATAGTATAGGTGTGCTTGTCGTTGTAAGCGTGGTGGTGTCAATAGACATAATACTCCAGCAAGGGATTGAAACCAGCCAATTGCTTTTGAAGCAACCAATCAATGGTGGTAAATAATAGGTCGGAGATGACCCGATTAAAAAAAGTTAGAACCGCTATGCTGATTGGTTGGCAAAGCGCAGAAAAACTATCAAAAGATAAGTGAATTAGGATGAATTATACTAAGCTTTAGTACATTTTAGTTAAAAATCAGGCAGAGGTTAAGGATGATTCGTTCCCAAAATAATGGCTGTAAGGTTTAGGTTCAGCAATAAAATAACCTTGCACAAAATCCACTTGATACTCTTTGAGCAAAGCGAGTAATTCAGCATTTTCAACATATTCAGCAATACTTTTCTTACCGTATGCACGTGCAATTTCTATCATGGTACGCACAAAAATTTGATCATCTTTGTTATCAGCTAGGTGACGAATAAAAGCACCGTCAATTTTTACAAAGTCCACAGAAAACTGTTTAAGGTAATTAAATGACGAAAAGCCGCTTCCAAAGTCATCTAATGCAAATGCGCAACCAACCTCACGAATAGTGCTGATAAATTGGTTGGCAGCATTAAAATCCACCACTGCCGCAGTTTCTGTGATTTCAAAAATAATGCGCTGTGGATTGATGTTTGCTTCAAAAATCCATTGCGCAATATGGTTTAACAAGGCAGTGTTGCCAATATTAATGGCAGATAAATTGATAGAAAAACACACCTCTTGGTGTTGTGCATCAAGGGATGCAAGCTGCTGTATCGCCTGATGTACAACCCAACTATCTAAGTCTCTAATCAAGCCACTTTGTTCGGCAATAGGCATAAATTGGGATGGTGAAATAATCGCACCGCCCATATTAAGACGTAATAAGGCTTCGTAATGTTGAATGCTGTTGTCGTGCAAAGCCATGACAGGTTGATAAAACAACTCAAATAACCCATGGCTCATCCCTTGTTTAATGTGTTTTTCCCAATAAATATTTTCACGTAGGTGATGAATGGCGTTTTCTGCATGGGCATAAATATGTGAGCTACCACGTTGTTTTTGTTTTGCTTGATACATGGCAATATCTGCATGGGCTAATAAGTCGCGCACACTGATGTTTTCTGATGCAAACATTGCAATACCTATACTGGCAGAAATAGTTTGATGGATGCCCAAGTCTTCTATTTCAATGGTTGCAAGCTGCTTGTTAATACGTTGTGCCACGATTGCTGCATTGGTTTGATTGGTATCTAGGGTGATAATCGCAAATTCATCACCGCCCATGCGCCCGATAATATCAACATCGCGCAATAGGTTTTGCAACTCTGTAATCACACGTTTTAATAAAACATCCCCTGCTTGATGACCGCAGGTGTCATTGACATTTTTAAAGTGATCCAAATCAAAATATAGCAACGCGCCTTGCATTGCATAGCGTCTAGTGGTTGCAAGCGTTTTTTCTAGCTCTGCCTGAAAACGCCTACGATTAAAGCAGCCCGTCAATGCATCATGATCAGCCAAGTAAGCGAGTTGTATTTCGTTTCTAATTTGCTCAGTAATATCAATACCCATAGAAAGTATCACGCCATGCTCGTGTAACGAATGATGAGCCAGCCAAGCATGCGTCCAAGAAAGTCTATGGATACTGTTGTCTGCAAAGTGCATATCCGCTTCGTGCTGAAATTTAAGATTTTCACTCGTACTTAAGTGCTCAAGCGCGTCAATGTCGGCAGTGGTTATTGCATTGAATAGTGCAGACTGAGTCAGTTTAATGTTGGTTAAGGTTTCTAGTGGGTAGCCTGTGGTTTTACTACCAAATAAATTCACGCTTAATATGATACCTAAATGGTTGCTGACCACGATAATGGCTTGTGTTTGGTCAAGTAAATGTGTCGTAAATGCTTTTTCATTAGAAATTTGCTCATAAGCTTTTTGCAGTGCATAGGTGTTGGCATTGATTTCAGACTCTAAGTGTTCTAGGCGATAAGACAGTGTCGTTGCTGTGTTGTCCAAGATATCAACTTCATCTTGAAATTTAGCTTGGGTGCGCAAGGTCACCTTTTGACGAAAGCCAGAGAATGAGCCTTTACCTAATAAAGATAAAGCTTGTGAGGTGTTAAGTAGCCGTTTAAGTGGTGGTATTAAAAGCCAAGATAGTAAACCTAGTGTGATGAGTGCTTGACCTAAAACTAACCAGAAAATATAGCGTACAGTGGTATTAACTACAGCAAGTTTGGAAGTGACATTTTCAATTGAATAGATCTGTATATGATTGGGCAGGAGGTTGTCAGAAAGTTTAATACGTGCGATTTCATACTGATTACTATCAATCTTGATAAGTTTGGTAGAGTGGTTTAGTGCTTGAGATGTGGTTGAGGGCTTTAGAAGTGCGGCTTTATGAATGATTGCTTGTGTATTTGCTGGGTTGGTGGCGGCTTCAACAATGCTGTGTTTTGCATCAATCTCTTTAATAATCACTACTTCTGTTTGTGCCATGGCTTGGTAGATAAGTATGGCGTCTGCTAATGAAGCACTCACTGCAACTAAGCCAGTGAGTTTTGACCTAGCAAGCACGGGAGCTAGGGCCACAATCTCACAATGATTGGTGCAATCTAAAAAGCTAGTAGGGCTTTCACTCTTAATACTGTTAGTAATAAAAGTTTGCCAAGCACTTTGATAAGATTTCGTGCCTAGTGCATAAATGATATTTTGATTAAGATTAAATACATGGATGCTATTTAAACCTAAATCCATTTGGGTTGAGATAAGATCTTGATGTAAGTGGTTTCTGGAGGGCGTATGACTATTCTCGGTAAGGGTGTTAAGCGCATGCATGGTTGAAACTGCTGAAGCGACTTGTTGTAATTGTTGTCGTTGTTTAATGATTAAGCTATCTATTTGTCTAGAGGCCGTAAGGTGCGCATTTAATCTACTGTCGGTGTATTGTTGTTGTAAAAACCGAAATAGAAAAAAAGCGAGCAAAGCACTTATTGCTATTGTCACTAGCAATAGCATAACAATTAGTTGCCAACGCAAGCTTACAAATTGACTCTTTTTTTGGAGAGGTGGCATATTTTCTTTAAAATAGAGTTGCTCTAAAAATAATATGAACCCATTAACATAAACATATTCCAGTGTTTATTTAAGTCACTGCTCACGGGATTTTCAAGGGGGGAAACCCACTCAGTACCTTCAATACTGTGTAACTCGGCACGTAGCATAAATTCTGGTGTAACATCATAGCGCACCCCAGCCACCCAATCTTGTGCATAGCGTGTAAAAGGGATAGCACTAGGGGTGGATGCTGCAAAGCGTTTGCCCTTGGCGTCACTTCTATCCATTGCGGTCGCATCATATCGCAAGAGCAATTCCCATTTTGGTGCGAAGCGGTATTGGCTTTGTACATACCAGCTTTCTGCAATGTAATCGGCAATTAAACGTTGATTTCTTGTAAATTCTGTATTGCGTTGAGAATATTCACCCGTCAATGTCCACTGCTCATTGGAGTATTGGAGTGATACTATCCAAGGTTCAATCAACGAGCCTGAGGGTGGGTTGATATCCCCAGCAATGGGGTGGTAGCGCTGGCTGGCACTGATATAACTAAGACCGCCGCGCCAACGTGTATCATCGGTTTCATAGAGTATGCGAAGTGCTTTAGATAGACTGTCTTGGTCAAACTTACCTTGTGCATTAGGACCAATAAATAGTGATTTACTACCTCGGTCATTGATAGGTAAATCGACTAAGGCCAGTGTGGTATTTAAACTGCCATTGTTAGTTTGTATGCGATGATACAAATGAACGCCATCACCAGACAGTGCAAATTTACGGCTACGGTCAAAGTAAATGGGTTGTGGCACAATAATACCAGGGCGAGTAGTTGCGACATCACGGGTTTCACCATAAAGGCCATAGGGGTTTTTCATGCGACCTAGGCGAAAGCCCAGTGTAGTAGCATCTGTATTGATGGCACGTAAATCTACAAAGCCATAATCTAAGGCAAGCGAGCCATCATCCATTTCGCCTGCACGCCTAGAAAGCGTTTGTGCTGAGACAAGTAGGTTAGTGTTAAATCGGTATGAACCATTAATACCTACTTCACGAAAATCCAAACTGATGCCATGGCTACTGTCACCATAAAAATTGTTATGCTTACTAGTGACTAAGCCTTGTGTGATAAAGCCATGAATTTGCCCTTTACCTTCAGCAAAGTCTAGTGCGGATGAAAAAGTGCTATAACTGAACAAAGTGATGATTGCCAAACCCTGTTTAAGCCATGCCCAAATAGAGATTGCGCTTGTCAGGTTTAGTGCAATGCATACGCCTTTAGGATTGTGAGTCACTAGCATGGCCGACCTCTCTGATTTCAATGACATTTACTTTGATCGTTTTTTTTTGCTCATACTCAAGCAGTTTTTGTACTGAAACATAACCAATTGCATTCGGCGTGTTAGCAATGCGGCTGAGCATTTCGTCTTCTGAATTAACTTGTGTGGGGCTTTGACCTGTGCCAGAGAAAACTAACCTATCCCATGCCACCCGCAACTGGTAGGGGAACACATTCAAGATGGTTTTACAAAAATTGATATGAGTTAAGTGATGATCCGCAAGTACAAATACGCGTACGCTTTTGCCGTTAGACCATTGTAACTGCTTCATGCCAAAAAATGATTTTGCTTGGTAGAGTGAAACACTGGTTTCAATCACATTGGCGTTTGCAATAATAACGGAAGTGGGCGTTAAATTACCACCTGCACTACCAAGCGGTGCAAAAACTATCATGCATACGAGTAACGCACTGAAAAAAGAGGATTTGAAGTTGGGTTTGCAGCGCATGTTAATAGGCGGTTAATCAAGGCTATAAATGTAGCTTGAATTTTAGCACACTCTTGGACCCATGATATTATTTGGGTGGACTCAAGCGTTGCTACTTAATCTGCAGAGCATTTTAAATCAAAAAAAACTTTTCTGAAAACAGCGCGCTACTTTTTACTGTTGGATTGTAAAGTACTCTTTTTATCTAAAGAACGCTCTTTTTCTTGCTGATTTTCTTTGAGAGTTGTAGAAACTTTAGGTTTTAACTCACTGTGCATGTGCGCTGAAGTGGCCTGTGCATTATCGCTAGGGCATCCTCCCATCACAGTATTGCATTTAAAGGCATAAGCGTAGTTTGAAAAAGATAAACATAAGGCGATTACTGTACAACTAAACTTCAAAATGTGCTCCGAATCAATAAAAAGAATTGCTTAAAACGGCGGGCATTCTCACATAAAATGTCAGAGAGGGCTGTTGTAAAATTGTCAGTAATTGTTACTAAATGTAATCGGCTTGGCTCCCGATTTAGCTATTGCTTGAGAATCAATTAGTTAAAGGCGGTGCTACTTTGAGTAGCTCTTCAATTGTAGTGAGACCTGCGGCAACTTTTTCTGCACCGTTAATCACTAATGGTTGCATACCTTCTCGCTGGGCGAGTTTAGTTAAATCCGCTAAATTAGTGTCGGGGGTAATCAGTTTTCTTAGGCTTGGTGTGATGGTAAGCATTTCATAAATGCCACTGCGTCCTCTAAAGCCAGTATTACGGCAGGCTAGGCAACCGACGGGTTTGTAAATATGTGCAGGCATGGGTAGGTTAAATGTTCCTACTAATTCGTGCCATGTATTTGGGTCTATAGGTGCAGGTGCTTTGCAACTTGGGCAGAGTGTGCGAACTAAACGTTGCGCCATAATGCCAAGTACAGTGGAGTGGATTAGGTAAGAGGGTACGCCCAAATCAAGCAAACGCGTGATGGCAGAAGGCGAATCGTTAGTGTGCAAGGTGGATAATACCAAATGTCCCGTGAGTGCAGCTTGTATTGCCATATCTGCGGTTTCTAAATCGCGTACTTCACCAATCATGATAATGTCTGGGTCTTGCCGCATGAGCGTACGAATGCCATCGGCGAAGTTTAGACCAATGTTGCTTTGCACTTGCATTTGGTTAAACGCGGGCTCAACCATTTCAATGGGTTCTTCAACAGTGCAAACATTTACCTCGGGCGTGGCAAGAAGTTTGAGCGTGGAATAAAGCGTGGTAGTCTTGCCTGAGCCTGTCGGCCCTGTGACTAGAATGATGCCATTGGGGGATTTAGTCCAAGTATTCCATTTATCTGATTGTGCTTGTGAGAAGCCTAGACTTAAAAAATCTTTGCCTGAAATGTCAGGTGAAAATATCCGCATGACGAGCTTTTCACCAAAGGCGGTGGGCATGGTAGAAAGACGTAGTTCAATTTCTATACCTTCAGCTGATAAGGTTTTAATGCGACCATCTTGTGGTCTGCGTTTTTCCACCATGTCCATACGTCCGAGTAACTTAATGCGGCTGGTGATGGCATTCATAATGTTAGGAGGGAGCTGATACACCTGATGCAATACGCCATCAATTCTAAAGCGCATCATGCCCATATTGCGGCGTGGCTCTAGGTGAATATCACTGGCGCGTTGCTCAAAGGCATACTTAAATAGCCAATCTACAATGTTCACCACGTGCTGTTCGTTGGCATCTAGATTTTTATCTTTGCCAAGTTCTACTAATTGCTCAAAATTTTGTACGCCAATAATCTGCCCCGCTTTGGCTAGGTTGGCCGCATTCATTGAGCTAGCAAGCGCGTACATTTCAGGTAGGTAGCGGTTAAGCTCAAGCGGATTAGCAACAACAAGCTTCACTTTCATTTTAAGTACGCGCTCTAAATCAGCAATCCATGCGGTGCTAAATGGTTCGGTGGTAGCAATTACCGCCTCACCATCTTTGGCCGAAATTGGCATCATTTTTAAGCTTTCAGCATACCCTTTTGAAACCAGTTGCGCGGCTGAACTAAAGTCTAATTTGAGAGGGTCAATATGGTAGTAATCTAAACTTGCTTGGTGTGCAAGCCAATTAGAAAGCCATTCTACGGTAATGGCATTGTGTGGGGCTTTAAGGTTTTTCCACTTTTGCTCACCAATCACTACTAATGGGTGCAAGTTAGAAGTATCAAGCTTGCGGTCTTTATATAGTTTTTCTGCCTGCACTTTATCTAAAATGCCATCGCTCACTAACATGCGAAGCGTATCGCCCAAGGTTAAGCGACCAGTGGGTTTAACCAGTGTAGTAGCTTTAGTCATTTAGTGATTCCTTAATAGTGCAGTGAGTGATAGACATATTAACATGTTCTTATTTTTAGTTTGATAGCGTCATCATCCGCATGGATAGATCGATTGCTTGAATATTTTTAGTGATAGCCCCAATTGAAATTCTATCCACCCCTGTGCGTGCTACTTCGCGCACATTGTTTAAGCTAATGCCACCAGAGGCTTCTAGCACGGCTTGTTTACCACGTTGCGTATTGATTTTAACGGCTTCGTAAAGTAAGTGGGTATTAAAGTTATCGAGCAAAATACTGGTAGCACCTGCGTCCAAAGCTTCATTAAGTTGCGCTAAGTTTTCAACCTCAATTTGTATGCTTTTTCCTATATTGAGGGTAATGGTTTGTTGCATCACCGCTTTAATACTGCCTGCTGCGGCAATGTGATTTTCTTTGATTAAAACGCCATCGTATAATGCTAAGCGTTGATTTTGCCCACCGCCGACAGTGACTGCATATTTTTGCGCTAGTCTTAAGTGCGGAATCGTTTTTCGGGTGTCGTAAATTTGTGCGTTTGTGTCGGCAATTGCATCAACATATTGGCGAGTGTGTGTGGCAGTGGCTGAAAGGGTTTGTAAGAAATTTAAAGCACAACGCTCTGCAGTAAGCAATGAACGGGCTAAGCCTTTAATGGTGCATAATGTTTGATTGGGGTTTACGCGCTCGCCTTCTTTAATTTGCCAATCAATCTGTACAGTTTCATCAATCTGTTTAAAGCAGGCATTCACCCAGTTTATGCCGCAAATGACAGCAGATTCTCGTGCAATAATTGTGGCAAGTGCAACTTGCTTGTTGGGCACCAGTTGCGCCGTTAAATCACCACTACCAACATCTTCATTGAGTGCGTCTTGCACTTGTGTTTGGATATCATGCTGAAATTTTCTTGAGTGATAAAAATTTAAAGTGTTAATTTGTGTCATGGCATTCGTGTGGACTAGGCGGATTGAATTATAATGCTACCAAATAATCACTCTTTTAGTCTCAATATCGTTAGTAAAAATCATGAAACTCTTATATACCGTGAATAGCCCTTATGCACGTAAAGTGCGCATAGTGGCTGCTGAAAAACACATTGAAGTGACTTTGCAAGAAGTGGTATTGGCAGACCCTGATTGCCCCGTCAAACAATATAATCCATTAGGTAAAGTGCCAGTGCTGATTTTAAGCGATGGCGATAGCTTGTATGATTCGCGTGTGATTGCTGAGTATTTAGATAACCGCACACCACTTGCACATTTAATTCCTAAAGATAATGGTGCAAAATCAGCCGTACGCAGATGGGAGGCTTTAGCTGATGGTGTGTGCGATGCCGCCGTTGCTGTGATGCTAGAGCAAAGAAAAGCACCCGAGGCACAAGACTCTGCTTTTATCACCAAACAAATGGACAAAGTTACTCGTGGCCTAAGTGCGCTTAATCATGACTTAGGGCAAAATAAATGGTGTGTAGAAGATACATTTAGCCTAGCTGATATTGCCGTCGGCTGTATGTTAGGGTATGTGAATTTACGGTTTGGTCAAGTGATTGACTTAAAAGCGGATTACAAAAATTTAGATCGCTTAAATACGGCACTACTTAAACGCACATCTTTTAAAGAAAGCTTGCCTGTTGCAAGTTAATTAACGTCTGCGTACTTGGATTTTAGCAAGCCCAAAACATAACCTAGAAATTTCTAACCACGCATCACCTAGCATTACGCCTTTTGCAGTTTTATCAATATCTGCAAGCTTTTGGGTGGCGGCTTCTAATTGTTTAAGGCTTAATCTGCCAAGGGCACGTTTAACCAGTGTTTGTCTATCGCCATAAATGCGTGCGCTTGTCATGGCGTTGTTGATGTTTTCTCCACGCATTTCTGCTTGTTTAATCCGCAAGAGTGGGCGTAGTACCCACATGAGTGGATTCATCACCGCAACGGCATTTTCACCCTCATCTTGTAAGCCTTGTAAAATCCGCGCAGTGCGCTCGGCATCGCCTGCAAGCACGGCTTCACCTAATTGAAACGCATCAAAGCGCGAAACATTTAGTACGGCTTCGCGCACGACTTCATCACTGAGCGCACCTTGCGGATATAAAAGCCCAAGCTTTTGCACTTCTTGATTAGCCGCGAGTAGATTACCTTCTACTTGGTGTGCTAAAAACGCTAAGGTTTGCTCGCTTGCGTGTTGCCCTTGTAGAGTTAATCGGTTTGCAATCCATTTTGGCAATTGGTTTGCATCCATTTCATTTAGCGTAATCACTTGTGCTTGTGCTTCAAGTGCGCTAAACCAAGTGCTGTTTTTTGCTTCACGCTCCAGTGTTGGCAAAATAATCACAACCGTTGTGTCTGGCAGTCCTTTATTGGCGAGGGTTTGTAAAACTTTGCCCCCTTCAACGCCAGGTTTGCCATTGGGAATATTTAGCTCAAGTAAACGTTGGCTTGCAAATAAAGAGATAGATTGCCCAAAAGCTTGAATCTGCTGCCAATTGAAATTGCGCTCAACCGTTAAGTGCGTTCTTTCGTCACACCCTTGCGTACGTGCCACCGCACGAATAGCATCTAAACATTCGCGCTGTGCTAAGGGTTCGTCACCCACTAATACATAAATGGCTTGTAACCCTTGTTTGAGATGATTTTCCAGTTGAGCTGGGGTTAAACGCATGGCTACTGATTATTTGTTTGTGCGTTTAAGGGCGGTTAAACGGCGTAAAACCTCACGTACCGCATCGTTACGCATGTCGGTATTAAGTCTTGCTTCTTCATCCCCTTTGCCTAACAAGGCATTGTCGTTGTATGAAAAATCACGACGGGTTTGCACCGTCTGCACTGAACTCCAAAGTGGGTTTGCAGGTTCGCGGGTTCTAAAATTGATGCGATAATTAAGCTCATATTCACGCACTAAGCCACCACCGCTCAAAGATAAAATGCGTTTTTCATTGGTTTCGCCGAGTAACTCTAATAGCATCTCTGCGCTTTCAATATTTTCTACCACTTGTACGCCATTGGTGCTAAGTAGTTGCTTTAAATCTCGAGAAACACTTAAGGTGGCTCCTTGAATATAAAGGTTTTTAAATGACAAATCTGCCACACCTCGCAGTTGAAAGCCACAGGCTGATAAAACGAGGGTTGCTAATATTAAGTAGCAGAAATACGGTGAAAAGATTTTTTTCATGCCTTACCCCACAACAACATTGATGAGCTTGTTTGGTACCACAATCACTTTGCGTACGGTCATATTCTCTTGTAAGTATTTTTGTACAAAAGGTTGTTGTAACGCTAGTTTTTCTAATGCTTCTTTAGGCTCTGTTTTAGCTACGGTAATGCTACCACGTAGTTTGCCATTCACTTGAATCATATACTCAAGGCTATCTTGCACCATTGCGCTTTTATCAGCCACTGGCCAGCCAGCCTCTAAAATATGGCTTTGTGGACACAATTCAGCCCAAACTGCTTGGCAAATATGCGGCACAATCGGCGAAAGTAATAAGGCTACATTTTGCAAAACCTCTTGGCGCACACTGCGTGTTGTGGCATCTGTGCCATCCACTTTTGCCAATGCATTCATCAACTCCATCACGCTTGAAACAGCGGTGTTAAAGCTATGGCGACGGCCATAATCATCGCCCACTTTTTCTATGGTGCTATGTAATTGCAAGCGTAGGGCTTTAAGCTCTGCATTCAATTCGCCAGTTGAGTAAGTCGAAATATTGCCTAACTCAACATGGTCGTAAGTGGCTTTCCACAAACGTTTTAAAAAGCGATGCGCCCCTTCCACACCGCTATCTGCCCATTCTAAACTTTGCTCAGGCGGTGCTGCAAACATCATAAATAGACGTGCGGTATCTGCGCCATACGTATCAATCAGTTCTTGCGGGTCAACGGTGTTGCCTTTAGATTTACTCATTTTTGAACCATCTTTGAGCACCATGCCTTGCGTGAGCAGGTTGGTAAACGGCTCATCACTTTTCAGTAAACCAACATCACGCATCAATTTGTTAAAAAAGCGTGCATAGAGCAAATGCAAAATCGCATGTTCAATGCCGCCTACATATTGGTCAACAGGTAACCAATAGTTTGCGCGTTCGTCTGCCATTGAGGTGTTGCTATCAAAGCTCGCATAACGTGCGAAGTACCATGAAGATTCAAAGAACGTGTCTAAAGTATCAGTTTCACGCGTCGCTTTGCCGTTGCATGTTGGGCAAGTGGTTTCGTAGAAACTCGGATCTTTTTTAATCGGAGAGCCGACGCCATCCATCACCACATCTTCGGGTAATACCACCGGCAATTGCTCAGCTGGTACAGGTACTTCACCACATTTATCGCAATGAATAATCGGGATAGGGCACCCCCAATAACGCTGGCGCGAAACACCCCAATCGCGCAGACGATATTGCGTGCGGCGTTTACCCAGATTTTTTGCAGATAACGCTTCCGAAATGGCGGTGCTTGCCGCATTAAAATCTAAGCCGTTGAATTCACCACTATTAATACATTGTCCATGCAAAGCATGCCCGTCTCGCCAAGACCACCAAGAGATATTTTTGGTGCGGTCACTTTCTTGACCTTTAATAAAGATTATAGGAAATTTTAATTCGCCACTACCATCATTGGAGTGACCTTGTAATGACGAAGTGTCTATTTGATTAAGTGGCCAATCACTTGGTGCAATTGCAACTTTAATAGGTAAATGATATTTTTTCGCAAACTCAAAATCACGCTCATCATGCGCTGGCACAGCCATCACGGCACCTTCGCCGTAACTCGCTAATACATAGTTTGCTACCCAAACTGGTAATTGTTCTCCATTTAATGGATGCGTCACAAACAAGCCCGTTGCCATACCTCTTTTCTCGGCAGTTGCAACGTCTGCTTCTGCTACGCTTCCGCGTTTACACTCCGCGATAAATTCAGCCAATGCAGGGTTGTTTTGTGCGGCTTGTGTGGCTAACGCATGTTCCGCCGCAACAGCCACGTAAGTCGCTCCCATCAAGGTGTCTGGGCGGGTCGTATAAACTTTTAAATTGCCAGTTTGACCCACAATTGGGAACTCCACTTCGCAGCCAAAACTTTTACCAATCCAGTTGCGTTGCATGGTTTTGACTTGCTCAGGCCAGCCTTCGAGTTTGTCCAAGTCATTAAGCAGCTCTTCAGCATAAGCCGTGATTTTCATAAAGTATTGTGGAATATCACGCTTTTCAACCAGTGCGCCACTACGCCAACCGCGACCGTCAATCACTTGCTCGTTTGCAAGCACAGTGCCATCAACTGGGTCCCAATTCACGGTTGAAGTTTTTTTGTAAATCAGCCCTTTTTTGAAAAGCTCCGTAAACAGCCATTGCTCCCATTTGTAATACTCAGGTTTGCAAGTGGCAATTTCGCGTTTCCAATCCACGCCTAAACCCAATTGTTTCAACTGAGTTTTCATGTGTTCGATGTTTTCATACGTCCATTTGGCAGGCGCGGTATTGTTTTTAATCGCAGCATTTTCCGCAGGCAAGCCAAACGCGTCCCAACCCATAGGCTGCATCACGTTAAAGCCTTTCATCTTGTGAAAACGGCTGAGTACATCACCAATCGTGTAGTTGCGCACGTGACCCATATGTAAGCGTCCACTTGGGTATGGGAACATGGATAAACAATAGTATTTTGGCTTGTTGGATTGTTCCGTTGCGGCGAAAGTTTGATTGGTTTCCCAGTAAGTTTGGGCAGATTGTTCGATTTCTTTGAAAGGGTATTGCTGTTGCATGATTAGACTATTCTTAAGAATTTTTTTGGATAGCTAAATTATACCGTAGCGATGAGACTTTGTTGTGTTCTAGCAAATCACGGGGTCACTTTAGCACTCACTTTCGCATCAAATCGCTCTTTATTGATGACAAAACGTGCATGAGTGCCTTTAGAAATTAAGTCCACGCCATCATGCGCTTCAACAGTAAACGTTAATTTCCTGCCATCCACTTCAATCAATTCGGTTGTGCAAGTGACTTCTAAGCCAACTGGTGTCGCAGCCTCATGGCTGACATTGATGTGGGTTCCGACGGTTTGTTCAGTAGGCCAATCAAGATGCGGATTAATGGCTTTAATGCATGTCCATTCAAGCAAGCCTACCAAAAATCCCGTAGCAAAGACTTCTGGCATGATGGTGAACTCTTCTGACTCAGGGTAAAGTGCTGGAACAGTTTTAGACTTAGGGATAACAAATTTGTGTGTGTAGCGAATGCCAATTTTTAATGATTCTTTCATTGGGCTATCCAATCACAATAAATATCAGAAGGAGGGCATCAACATTCCAGCATATTGCGCTGTAATTTTGAGTGGAATGACACTCATACTAGGTAGTGCTGCGCACTACGCGTGATTAGTTTTTATCATTACCTTGCCACCATGCTTGAGCTTTTTCACGTTCCCAAGTTGGAAGAATGTTTTTTTTAATTTCTTTTCTAGCTAAAACAGGAAATTTTGATTTAAATTCACTAATATCTTCATCAAAAGAATCTATTACACTTATGTCAAAGGTTCCACTTGAAACACCTGTTACTGACTGATCAATAAGTGGAATTACAGAACCTGCTCGAAACTCATTTTCTTTGCGAGGTCTCAAAATTGCATCTATTTTACCTAAATAAATAATAGAGTTCTGAGGTACGGTAACCTTCAATAATAAGGGAACGTTAAAAAAACCATTGAATGGAAAAGCATTTGCATTCCCTAATATAGTGTGGAGAGTGTATTCGCCAGGCTCTAAAGCCATTCGCATATAAAACTTGTTACTTAAGTCCGACTCTACTTTTCCAACCTCACTGTCAGCTTGAAACATAATTGATTCTTTTTCACCAGATGCATTAACTTTTTCAAATTTCACAGCTAGTGGGTGAGGAGTATATCGACTACTTACTGGCCTAGAGATATTAACTGGCATCAGTAAGATAGACTTAGCTCCAACATCAATAGATTTAGTTTCATTTTTTATAGCCATTTGATTCACATTTGCACAGCCCGCTACAAATATACAAAAAAGTAAGCTAACAAAATTAGACTTCATTTGAACTTTCCTTGATCATGGAAAACTTTACACTTAAATATTTACAAATAATTAAACAGTGCTTATTTCAACGCTGTAAAAATATTCGCTTTAATGGTTTCCAGCTCGCCTAAACCGTTAATTTTCACATGTTTTGGCGCACCAGCTTTGCCGCTGTTTGCCCAATCGCCGTAGTATTTAATGAGTGGCTCAGTTTGTGCGTGGTATTCAACTAAGCGTTTGTTGACAACTTCTGGTGCGTCGTCTGGGCGTTGTACTAGGTCTTCACCAGTTACGTCATCTTTGCCTTCAACTTTTGGTGGGTTAAATTTAACGTGGTAAGTACGACCGCTCGCTGGGTGGCTACGGCGCCCTGTCATGCGTTCCATAATGGCACTATCAGGTACGTCAATTTCAACCACATAATCAATGCCCACACCTGCATTTTTCATCGCTTCTGCTTGTGGGATGGTGCGAGGAAAACCATCGAATAAGAAGCCATTTGCACAGTCAGCTTCTTTAATACGCTCTTGTACCATGCCGATAATCACTGCATCTGGCACTAAACCGCCGCTATCCATGTAGCTTTTAGCTTCTAACCCAAGGGGTGTACCTGCTTTAACTGCGGCACGTAGCATGTCACCAGTAGAAATTTGTGGAATATTGAAGTGTTGTTTAATAAAAGTAGCTTGTGTGCCTTTGCCCGCACCTGGTGCGCCTAATAGTATGATTCGCAAAATTGCTCCCCGAGAGAATAGTTAAGTTTATTTTAAGGTGTTGGGTTAAATTATATCAGCTTAGATAATTTGCAATAGCGACAAAATCTGAAACACTCAAATTTTCTGCGCGTTGTTGTGAGTCAATGTTGAGTGCAGCAAAGCCTTCATCGTTTAACAGTTCTTTTAGTGTATTGCGTAAAGTTTTGCGGCGCTGCCCAAATGCGGCAGTGACAATTTGGGCAAATCGCGTTTCATCTTTGGCTATAAAGGGTAAACATGTATGCGGCACGCAACGCACAAAGGCTGATTCCACTTTTGGTGCGGGGTCAAACGCTTCGGGAGGTACGGTGATGAGGTATTCCATGCGTAAACGGTATTGCAACATGACTGAGAGCCGCCCGTATTCCGGTGTGGATGGCGCGGCCACCATGCGTTCAACGACTTCTTTTTGCAGCATAAAATGCATGTCAGTAATGACGGGCACATTGTTGAGCAGGTGAAATAATATTGGCGTGGAGATGTTGTAAGGCAAATTTCCAACGACCCTAATGGCATTACCTAAACTTGAGAAGTCAAATTTTAGTGCGTCTGAATTATGAATGCTAATGGCTACTTTTTTGCCATTGAGTGGTTTGGCGTATTCTTGTTGCATCCAACTAATGATGTCGCGGTCTACCTCTACGACATGCAGTAGATTCAATTTTTGCAATAAGGGTTTGGTGAGTGCGCCCAAACCCGGGCCAATTTCCACCATTAAATCATTGGGTTGTGGCGAAATGGCATCAATTAAACTGCCAATTACACCTTGATCAGTGAGAAAATTTTGCCCAAAACGTTTTTTTGCAACGTGTTTCATGATTTCTTTTGAGAGTTAGTGAGTGTGATGGCAAGCTCAATGGCGGCTAGTAGGCTACCAGTGTTGATATTGCCTGTGCCTGCTAAATCCAGCGCGGTGCCGTGGTCAACCGATGTGCGGATAATCGGTAAGCCTAGTGTGACGTTGACACCTTCACCAAAGCTAGCGTGTTTGAGCACAGGTAAACCTTGGTCGTGGTACATGGCTAACACCGCATCTGCATGGTTTAGGTGGTGTTTTGCAAATAAGGTGTCGGCAGGTAACGCCCCAATTAGGTTGATATTTTCAAGGCGTAATTTTGCTAACACAGGGTTGATTATTTCAATTTCCTCCCGCCCTAAATAACCGTCTTCACCTGCGTGTGGGTTAAGCCCAGCCACTAAAATTCGAGGGTTTTGAATGCCAAACTTGTGAACTAAATCGTGGTGCAAAATTCGGATGGTGGTTTCTAGGCTGTCGCGGGTAATGGCTTGTGGCACGTCTTTTAGGGCTAAGTGTGTTGTAACAAGGGCGACGCGTAAACCACCCCCAACTAGCATCATCACTACTTGAGGGGTACCAGTCAGTTCAGCTAAAAACTCTGTGTGTCCACTAAAGGTAATTCCAGCTTCATTGATAATGCCTTTGTGTACAGGAGCGGTGACCATGGCGTCAAATTGGTGGTTAACGCAGCCTAACGTGGCTAAGGTGAGCGTTTTGAGCACGTAGGCACTATTTTTTGCATTAAGTTGACCTGCAGCCACAGGTTCAGCCGTTGGTGTATGCAATACTTGTAAAGTGCCGTTGCCTAAGTGTGTCACTTCGTCAGCGCAAATATTGAGCGGTACACTTAATTGTTGTGCGCGTTGTTTAAGCGCATATTGATCTGCAATCACGACGATTTTTGCCGCGATAGGATAGTGGGCGAGTTTAACGCACAAGTCATAACCAATGCCAGCAGGTTCGCCAGCAGTAATGGCAATGTGTGGAATTCTAGTGGTCACAGTGTGAAAGTCTAAAACTTATCTTCAAGCCTTAGCTCCACATAAGCACGATCGCGTAGCTCTCTAATCCAGTCTTGGTAAGCTTCATCGCCTTTTCTGGTGCGAATTTCTTTGCGGGCTTTTAAGCGAGCAGCTTCTTTACTCATGTCTTGCTTACGGCGTTCTAAAACCTGAATAATATGCCAACCAAACGGGCTGCGAATAGGCTCGCTGATTTGGTTGTCTTTGAGTTCGTTCATGGCTTTTTCAAATTGTGGTACCGTATCCCCAGGGTTTACCCAGCCTAAATCGCCACCATTTGAAGCGGTGCCATCTTCAGAAAATTGACGGGCTAAGACTTCAAATTTTTCATTGTTATCTAAACGCTCTTTAATGCCATCCATTTTTTGTTTGCCTTCTTTTTCAGACATCACTTCTGAGAGTTTAATTAGAATATGGCGTGCGTGGGTTTGCTCAATCACCAGCGGCGAGTTGCCACCGCGTTTATTGGTGAGTTTTAAGATATGAAAACCATTGGGGCTGCGTAGCGGTGCGGAAACTTCTCCAACCTGCATAGTTTTAAGTGCATCTAGAAATAAAGCGGGGATTTGTGTGCTGGTTTTCCAGCCTAAATTGCCACCCTCTAATGCATTAGGCGTATCAGAGAAGCTGGCAGACACTTTAGCAAAGCTTGTGCCTTGCGCGAGTGCTTGTGCAGCTTCATCTACTTTGGCTTTGGCTTTTTGAATTTCTTCTGTCGCGCCTTCTTCAGGAGTGCGAATTAAAATATGCGATATTTCAAACTCATCCGTATTTTCATTATTAGACGCTTGTGTTGTTAAAAAATTATCAATTTCAGATTCGGTGACATTGACACGGCTTTCAATTTCACGCTCACGCAGGCGAGCAAGCGTGATTTCGCTGCGAATGTCCGCGCGGAATTTACGCATACTAACGCCATCTTTTGCGAGAGCTTCGCTAAACTCTGTAAGCGTGAGTTGATTTTGCTCAGCAATACGTTCAATGGTTTTATCCAGTTGGTTATCATCTACTTTCAAGCCTGTTTGCGCTGCATATTGCAATTGCAAAGCATCTGAAATTAAACGCTCTAAAATCTGCTTGCGTAAAATGTTTTCAGGCGGCAACTCTGTGCCCTGTTTAGTGAGTTGCGCAGTTACTGTGCGAATGCGACCTTCAAGCTCTTGCTCTGTGATGACGGTTTGATCAACCACCGCAACGATACGGTCTAACTTAACAATTTCAGCCGCATGGCTTGAAAAGTGGTTTAAGCAGAGTAAGGTAAATAACAAAAACTGAGAGAAAGATTTGAACATAATTACTCGTAATAGGGTTGTTGGTAAGTTTCAGGAATAAGCCCTGTGCTGACATAGCCTGGAATATTACGTTTAATCACTGCTAATGGGTTTGCACCAATTGAGGCTAAACCACCAAGCTCAAGTTGGAAAAATAAGGCGTAGTTGGCATTGGCGGTTGCAGTACTCACGCGTTGCACAACGGAGCGTGCTTGCCAGCAGCCTGCATCGTACTCTAAACCTGCAAGCGATTCAATGATGCGACTTTCACGTAGTGAGTAATTGGTGCGCCCGATGCCGTACCAGCCTTTGCCTAGGGGCCATTGCCCTGAGAGGTCAAATTGGTCTAATAAGTTGCGTCTGTAGCTGTAACTTAAATTAAGTGTTTTACCTGGCTCAGGGTTATAGCGGCTAGTGAGCGTGGTACGCACAGATTTAGAATCGTCGGTGTTATATTGCCAAAACGCATCAATATTCCAGCTGTTTTTTAAGTAAGTGTTGATGCCAGCAATAATGTCTGAACTGTTGCTTTGTCTAAAGTCTGCGCCTGGTAATGCTACTTTTTGATCAGCAAAATAATAGCGTTGCCCAATAGAAGCTGATAAGCGTTGTGTGCCAGAGTCGCTCTCAATAAAGCGCGTGGTGAGCGCAAAACTGAGCTGATTGGCATTGTTAATGCGGTCATTGCCTGTGAACTGATTTTCATTGAAGAGTGAGCTAAAGTTTAAGTCAGATTCACTGGTGTCAAAAATAGGAATATCCGCTTGTTTACGTTCTGGGATATACACATAAAATAAGCGCGGCTCAATTGTTTGTGTATAGCCTCGGTTGGCGATTTTAAAGTCGCGATCAAAAAATAGACCGCTATCTAGGCTAAAAATTGGCAAGGTACGTTGTTGAGATTCTAAATTATTGGCAACATTATTTAAGCTGTAGCTGGTATGGTGAATGCCAATTTTAGGGGTGACAAAGCCATATGGTTTGTTAAATGGTAGGCTAACACTTGGGTAGGCGGTAAAGCGCGTCCCAGTAGCTTTAATGGGCGCATCTTTGTTAGTGTCAAACGCAACTAATTGTGTATATAAATTGGTGCTTAGATCGCCATAATATTTTGTGCCACTCAGCGTCATTTGAGGCAGGCGCTCGTAAGGGTATGAGGCGTTATCTAAGGTTTGGAATTTTTGCGCAATGGCATTAAAACGCCAAGTGTTGTTAGCGTAATCTACATTAAATTGTTGCGGCAAGTTAATGCGGCTGGTAGTGACAATGCGAGTAGAAAGATCAGAAAAATATTGGTCATCAGAGACTTTTTCTAAGCTGTAACCAGCTGACCAACCTTTAGCCAAACGGTGTTGATGTTTTAAGTTGGCGTAGTAACGATCGGTATGTGTCAGACTGTCACTGGGCAAATATTCAAGGTTATCAATACCAGAAAATTTATCTTCTAAATATCTAAACTCACCTTGCAATTGTACGCCCCGCTTGGTGAGTACGCGCGGTGCAAGCGTAGCATCCATATTCGGTGCGATATTCCAATAAAATGGTGTGGAAATTTCAAAACCGCTACGGCTTGTTGTACCTTGAATGGGTGTGAGTAAGCCCGTTTTACGTTGATTGTTAAATGAGAAACTTAACCATGGGCTGTAGAGCAATGGCACACCTTTAAACTCAATATGCGCATGTTTGGCAACCCCTGAGTCTGTGTAGTTATTAATGCTTATCTCATTGGCTTTAATATACCAATCATCTACATCGGCAGCGCAAGTGGTGTAACGCGCACCCACTAAACGTTTTTTATCTTCCCCTTCAAAAAAAATCGCTTTGGCATCGCCACGCGCTTTAGATGAAGTGGGTACTACACTAATTGCCAAGGTGTCTTGGTTGTCTGCGTTATTGAGCAAATTGTCACTACCAATTTGCTGATTTTGCAAGTTGCCTAACTGTTTAGAAAATGTTTCTGAACTCATCGCGCGGCGTTGTTGCAAGCTAAATTCACTTGATTTTGACATCACAATAGAAGCATCACGCATTTCGCCTATGCTTTCTGATAGGCGCATTTTTAACTCAGGGCCAGTAAGCTTGGTATTGCCAAGCTCAATGTGTGCATTGCCAATGACGTGAAGTTCATCATTTTGAATGTCATATTCAATTGTGTCACCATAAACATCTTGTTTGCCACGGTGGATTACGGCGTTACCGATAGCACGCATTTTTCTATCTAAATGTAACTCTAGTTTATCGCCGTCAATGATAACGCCATCATTGGGTGTGTTGTCAGTGGGATTCGTGTTGTTTTCAATTGGCAAAACTGTATCAGCCTGCGCAATGAGGCTGTTAGCAAATAGTGTTGCAATAACGCTGGCTAAGAGGCGATGTTTTAGCATGGGCTAACCATTGAAGTTTGCACAGAACAACGAGATGAGTAAGAAGGCACAGGTATATTAGGTAAACGGTTTTAATTTATCAGTGATAAAATCTCACAAAATGCACTTTTTGGCAATGCATAAATCACAATCAGCCTGATAAAACAGGCGGTGCAGTGCTGAATCAGGCACTAGAATCTAAGGTGAAATTATAGCTTGGATTGATGTACATGCGTTGCAAAAATGCGCAAATATGCTTTAATTGTTTTAGAAAGAGATTCGTGGAAAATCATCAAGTAGATACTAGGCTACAACAACTTAACACTTGGCTAGCAAGTGTGTTAAATCACGCAACATTTCATATCACGGTTGCCTCCGCCGATGCAAGTTTTAGGCGATATTTTAGAGTGCACACAAGTAATGAAACCTTAATTGCGATGGATGCGCCACCGCCACAAGAAAACTGTGAGCCATTTGTGCGTATTGCCAAATTATTTGGCGATGCGGGCTTAAATGTACCAAAGGTCATCGCGCAAGATTTGGAGCAAGGTTTTTTATTACTTAATGATTTAGGCAATGACACGTATTTATCGCAAATTAATCTCACCAATGCGCCGCAATTATATGCAGATGCTAACAATGCGCTGATTAAACTACAACTCGCCAGCAAGCCCAATGTATTACCCAATTATGATGCTGAATTGCTTACACGTGAAATGCAATTATTTCCTGATTGGTATATTGCAAAGCATTTGAGTGTGACTTTAGATGATAAGCAACAAGCCGTGCTAAGCAATACATTTAATTTGCTTACTGAAAATATTCTAGGGCAAGCGCAAGTGTATGTGCACCGTGATTATCACTCACGTAACTTGATGATTACGCAAGAAAATAACCCAGGTGTGCTGGATTTCCAAGATGCGGTGTATGGTGCCATTACCTATGATTTAGTTTCTCTGCTGAAAGATGCTTACATTGAGTGGGATGAAGAGTTAATCATTGATTGGCTCGTGCGCTACTGGCAAAACGCACGCAAAGCTGGCTTACCCGTGCCTGAGGATTTCAGCGAGTTTTACCGCGATTTTGAATACATGGGCGCGCAACGCCACATTAAAGTGCTAGGCATTTTTGCAAGGCTTTACCACCGTGATGGTAAAGATGGCTACTTAAAAGATATGCCATTGGTGATGCATTATTTGCAAAAAGTATGTGACCGTTATGTGGAACTACGCCCCATGTTGCGCTTATTAGATGCGCTTAGTGGGCAAGATCAACACCCTGATGCCAACTATAAAAGCTTGCTAAAACTATGAAAGCCATGATTTTGGCCGCTGGGCGCGGTGAAAGAATGCGCCCTTTAACAAACCATACGCCAAAACCTTTATTAAAAGTGGGTGGCAAACCGCTGATTGTGTGGCATTTAGAGCGATTAGCCAAAGCTGGTTTTGAAGAAATTGTCATCAATCACGCGCACCTAGGCGCGCAGATTGAAGCCGCGCTGGGCGATGGCAGCCAGTGGCATTTGCGTATTCAATATAGCCCAGAAGAAGCTGCGCTAGAAACCGCAGGTGGCATAGCCAACGCCTTGCCATTACTAGGTGATATACCATTTTTAGTGGTGAATGGCGATACGTTTACTGAGATTGATTTCGGTGCTTTAACACATGCCCTGCAAGCCAATAACTACGCACATCTCGTGTTGGTGGACAATCCGCCACAGCATCCAAAAGGTGACTTCGCTATTGAAAATGGAATGCTAAAAAATGAGGGTGTGCCCATGCTCACCTTTTCAGGCGTAGGCGTGTACCACCCTGATTTATTTAAACCAATTACGCGCGGTGAACCCGCAAAACTCGCGCCATTACTCAGGCAAGCGATTGCTGAAAACCAAGCCACTGCTGAATATTATCAAGGTGTTTGGCATGATATTGGTACACCTGAACGACTGCGTGAACTAGATGTAGAATTACAGGTCAAGAAATGATGAGTTTTCAACTAAAAGAATTTCAGCAACGCAGACAAATTTTACTCGCCAACATGGGCGAGGGAATTGCCATTATCCCCACTGCACCAGAAGTCACGCGTAATCGCGATAGCCATTATCCATACCGATTTGATAGCTATTTTTATTATTTAACGGGTTTTAAAGAGCCAGAGGCGGTACTAGTTTTAATTAGTGGAAGCCAACCTAAAAGCATCTTATTTTGCCGCGATAAGGATTTAGAGCGCGAAATTTGGGATGGTTTCCATTACGGTGCAGATGCTGCAAAATCGGAATTTGGTTTCGATGAGGCTTATAGTTTTAACCAAATTGATGAAATGCTACCCAAATTATTGGGTAATCAAGCTAAATTATTTTATAGCCTAGGTGCAGATGCTGGCTGGGATGCGCGTGTAACGGGTTGGCTAAATCAAGTGAAAGCACAAGGTAGAACAGGTATTAACGCGCCAGATGAAATTGCAGATGTGCGTAAACTGGTAGATGAAATGCGGCTGTATAAATCTGCCTATGAGATTGATGTCATGCGTCGCTCAGCCAGTATTGCCGCCGCTGCCCATTTACGCGCCATGCAAAAAGTACGTGTAGGCAAGATGGAATATGAAATTGAGGCGGAATTTTTGCATGAGTTTTATCGAAAAGGCGCACAGGCACCTGCATATACCAGCATCGTAGCGGGTGGTGTGAATGCTTGCACTTTGCATTACAACACAAATAATTCTGCGCTCAAAGATGGTGATTTGTTGTTGATTGACGCAGGCTGTGAACTAGATGGCTATGCCAGTGATATTACCCGCACGTTTCCTGTGAATGGCAAATTCAGTGCTGCGCAAAAAGATATTTATGAATTGGTTTTAGCCGCACAACTAGCAGCAATTAGCAAAGTGAATCCACAAAACCATTGGAATGCGCCGCATGAAGCCGCGCTTGATGTGTTAGCGCAAGGTTTTGTTGATTTAAAACTATGCAAAGGTAGCAAAGAAGCGGTGATTGAAAGTGGCGATTACAAGCAGTTTTATATGCATCGCACAGGTCATTGGCTGGGACTTGATGTGCATGATGCAGGCGAATATAAAAATAAGGCGGGTAACTGGCGCATGTTAGAAGCTGGCATGATGCTGACGGTAGAGCCAGGATGCTATATTCGCCCTGCGGATAACGTGCCTGAATACTTTTGGAATATCGGAATTCGCATTGAGGATGATGCGCTGGTAACGCAAGCGGGTTGCGAAATTATCACCAAAGATGTGCCAAAAACGGTGGCGGACATTGAAAGTATCATGGCGGATAATACTTAAAAAATATGAATCCTGAAAACATCATCATTGTCGGTGGCGGCCCTGTAGGCATGGTGCTAGCTCTACTTTTGGCCAAGAAAAACATTGCCAGTACTGTGCTGGAAGCACGCAAACAAGGTGCGGCGAATCAAGATACGCGTGCGCTAGCATTGTCTTATGGCACTAAGCGCATTTTTGATGGGCTTGGTATCTGGCAAGCTGTGGCATCGCAAGCTACAGCCATTCATACGATTCACGTATCGCAAAAGGGTAGCTTGGGGCGTAGCTTGCTAAAGGCGCAAGATTACAATCAAGAGGCGTTGGGTTATGTGCTTTCTTATGGCGCATTATGCACAGCACTAAATGCGGCAATGGCGGGTTTTAGTTGCATTAATGTGATTGATGAAGCGCAGGCGGAAGCGATTACACATGATGCAGTTGCTGCTACTGTGCGTTATCAACGCAATGGCGAATCTGTCCTGCTAAGTAGCGTACTTGTGGTGTTGGCTGATGGCGGACGCAGCCTAGAAGAAGTTGCAGGCTTAAAACGCGATACCAAAGAATACGGTCACGATGCGCTGATTAGCAAAGTGCGCGCCGAGTTGCCTCACAGTAATATTGCTTATGAGCGCTTTACCGCACAAGGGCCAATGGCTTTGCTGCCCAATGGCGAACATGATTTTTCATTAGTGTGGACGGGTAAGAAAGAAGCGATTGCGCCTTTGCTGGCATTAAGCGATGAAGAATTTTTAGCGCAATTTCATGCGCAGTTTGGTGATCGTGTGGGACGCTTTTTAAGCGTAGAAAAACGCATGACATTTCCACTTAAACTGTCCAAACTGCAAGAAAGCGACATGCAACATTTAGTTGTTATCGGCAATGCGGCGCAAACCATGCACCCCGTGGCAGGGCAAGGTTTTAATGTAGGCATTCGTGATGCACAAGTACTGGCAGTTCATATTGCTTCTGCCAGCAGCCCCTTAGGCAGCGCACAAATGCTAGGAAACTATCGCAATGAGCGCAGAGCTGACACCAAAAATGGTTTGCTGTTTACCGATTTTTTAGTCAATATTTTTTCTAACGATATTTTGGGATTAGCAGCGATTCGTAGCGCAAGCTTAGGCTTATTTGACGTGCTAAAACCTGCAAAAAAAATATTAGTTAGTAAGATGAGTTTTGGTAAATGAAAGAAATTATTCAAGCAGAAGTCATGGTTGTTGGTGCAGGTTTAGTAGGGTTATCTGCGGCATTAGCCATGCAGCAAGCGGGTTATGCGGTAGTGCTTGTTGATAGTCAACAACAAGTAGATGAAAAAACGAGTGACTGGGATCAACGTATTTATGCGATTAGCCCTAAAAATGCCACTTGGCTAGCAAGCTTAGGTGTTTGGCAACTGCTGGATAAAAACCGCATTGGTGAGATGCAAGCGATGGAAATTTGGGGTGATGTGAGCGATCAGGCTTTGTCACTATTCGCTGACGATGCCAATGTGGATGCAATGGGCTTTATTGTTGAGGAGCGTGCACTCAAGCGCGCTTTAATGCAGCGAGTTGAAGCTTGTGATGTACGCACATTTTTTGGTGAAGCATGTGAAAGTGTGTGTGTTAGTGTAAACAAAACTTGCTTAACTCTTGCTAATCAACAAGCTATAGAAGGTGACTTGTTACTTGCTGCGGATGGCGCAAATTCATGGATGCGTCAACAACTCAATATTAGTGTTAGGCAAAAGCCTTACCATCAAACCGCGATTGTTGCGAATTTTGAAACAGAAAAACCGCACAACAACATTGCAAGGCAATGGTTTATGCAAGATGCCAATGGGCATAGCGGTGTGTTGGCTTGGTTGCCTTTGCCAGATAACAAAATTTCTATTGTGTGGTCTGCGTCAACGCAATTGGCGCAAAACTTGTTAAAGACTAGTGCATCAGAGTTTTCTGCCCGCGTGCAACAAGCAGGCGGGTCACAATTGGGGGAGTTGACACTAATCGGTGAACCTGCTGGTTTTCCACTGGTCTTAAAAACGGCAGATGAGATAATCAAAGAGAGCGTTGTTTTTATTGGAGATGCGGCGCATCGCATTCATCCAATGGCTGGGCAGGGCGTTAATTTAGGGTTTAGAGGTGTAGTGGATTTATTAACGGCGTTGGTAAGCAAACATTCATACGTTGCCATCAACGATCAAAACTTGCTCAAGCATTATGCCAGACTTAGGAAAGCTGATTTGTTGAAAATGCTTATGCTCACCAATGGCTTGTATCATCTTTTTGAAAGTGAAAATAAATTTATTAAAAAAATAAGAAACTGGGGACTTAATGCGACTAATCAATCAGCAACCAAAAAATTATTAGTACGAAATGCAATTGAGCTTTAATATAAGCACTGTTAAGCTTGGGCAGTAAAATCTAAGCCAATCATCTTTCTAAGGAATTTCAATGTTAAAAAAAATAGTGGGCGTTTCATTGCTCAGTGCGTTTGCAACGCTTGCGATTGCAGATGAGGCCAGTGTTAAAAAAGCCGTAGAAACCGCTTACCCAAAATTTAAAGTAGAGAGCGTGACTAAAACACCTTATGCGGGTTTATATGAGGTTTTTATGGGGGGGCAAATTATCTACACAGATGATAAGCTGTCTTATTTAATTGCTGAGGGTCGCTTGGTTGATCCAAGAACTAAAAAAGACATTACCAGTGAGCGTTTAGAAGAACTCACAAAAATTGACTTTAATAGCTTACCTTTAAATCAAGCGATTAAAGTAGTTAAAGGCGATGGTAGCCGTAAGTTAGTGGTATTTTCAGATGTGGATTGCCCATTTTGTAAGCGTTTAGAGCGTAATGAAATTACACAGTTAGATAATGTGACTGTTTATACTTTCTTGTATCCTATTGAACAATTGCATCCTGATGCTGCCAATAAATCTAAATTGATTTGGTG
>JABFSF010000063.1 GCA_013140755.1 Methylotenera sp.
CCTGCAAACAGTGTTAATAAGATTAAAACTATTACTAAATGGAGTCGTTTCATTTTATTTCCTTTATATTTGCGCTTGCTTACTCAGCGTATCTAGGGGCTAACTTCATATCCATGAAGGGCGATTGACCTGATTTGCTAAAGTGTCTGCCTGGCACCATTGGGTCTTCCCAAAAAATGACTTTTTTACCGCTAGCATCTTGTTCCACATTGTTACCACTCATATCTTTCGCATCAATCTCGTTCGGCAACATGGCTGTGGGGGTTTCTTCCATTGGCTTTTCTATCGCAGGCATTTCGGTCATAGGTGCTTGACTGGTGGTTTCAGTATTTTCTTGTTTAGAACAAGCGGCTAGAGAAACTAAAAATATTGCAGCGAGTAAAGTTTGTGTTGTTTTCATGATTTATTCCTTTTCAATTTGTTTAAATAAGCGGCTATCGTTTATCAAATAACCGATTTTGATTGCAGCACGTTGCTTATCCGTCAAGATAGTCCAATGGTCGAGCTCAATATCAATGACATCTCTGCGGGCTTGCCAAACCTCACCAATCGACTGTCTACCCGATTGATAAGCTGCTTGCGCAATACTTAATTTGGCGTGTGCATTGGGGATAAGCTTTGTGATGCGCTCGGTTTCACGTGCGTCTGCCGCCTCAGCATCGGCCATGGCACTTTCTAGCTCAGAGGAGAGTTCACGCCGCCTGTCTTCAGTGAGCTTACGAGCCTTCTCAACTAGCACCAGTTTTTCTGCGGTACGTCGGTCTTGCCGATTGGCACGGTCTAATTGCAGATCAATGGAAACCTGAAAGCTCAGCATATCGCTACGGTCGTTAAACCGTTTACCATAACCGACTTCCCAGCCCCAATTGCGCTCCAAGTTGGCTTGTGCGCTATCAACATCAAACTGTGCAACCTTTTCTGTTTGATAGGCATTGCGTAACAAAGGATGCTGCTCAAGTGCTGCTTGATTAGCGCCATGACTTAAGCTATTCGTCATCACTGGCAGTTCGGACGCGATCGAACGAGATGCTGACTTGCCAATCCAGCGCGCCAAAGCCGCACGCGCTTTACGCTCATCACGTTGCGCGAAAATACGCTTCTCGTTTGTCATTGAGATGTCCGTATCCATACGCAACACATCACTGGTTTTAGCACCCCCAGAACTGACATTGGCTGCCAATAACTTTCGTTCGGCTGTCATGTCATCAATCAAGCGCTGATAAAGCTCAGACTTACGTTGTGCTTCATAAGCATCGAGCCAAGCTAACGCAACATCACGCTCAATGGTTCTGGCTGTGGCAACTTGTTCAGTCTGAAATTGATCCGCTTCAGCCAGCATACGATTAGACGCTAGTTCACGTTTTTTAAGCGGAATGACATCTTGCGAAATACCTACATTGACCATGGTCTGATCATCACGGTTATAACGTAAGGCATCGCTCGTCGTCACGGGCAGATTGATCACACCAAACTTGACTTTGGGATCTGGTAATTGACCTTCTGCGATAGCCGCCTGGCGTGACGAAGCTGCCGCATCATCTAGTGATTGCAGCAAAGGTTGGTTTTGCGTGGCTAACTGTATGGTTTCAGCTAATGTCAGCGGCTCTTCTGCTTTCGCAGAGCCAGCTTTTAAAGACATAGCTAATACCACCATAATGCAAAACCACATGCATATTATTTTTGGCTTATAAGCCAATCTGGGGGCGTTCATGAGAGCTCTCCTAAAACTTAAATGTGACGAATTAGGGCGTAATTACGCCCTAATGGCATCAATTCAAGCTGGAGGCTTTAACGGTGGGGATAGATCTACAGACTTTTCAGATGGAACGAAAGTAGGGAATAAGGTTGCGGCAGAAGCAGCAAAGACATATTTAATAGGCGATTCGATGGATGTAACCTGCATAAACTGGCAACTGACACCCATCGCACAAGATTTATGTTCAGTACTAGATTTGTGCTTATCTTTACCGATCGAGCCTTCATGACAGTTTTTCATACCAGCCATATCATTAGAGTGCATAGAAGACATAATCGAATGAGAAGCACATGAAGTCACACAAATAGCAGCTAGCGCTGGGCTTGAAGTCAGGGCTAAAATCAACACCATTGCAATAGCACGAAAGAATTTCATGATTCAATGACTTTATCATCATGATTTAGTTTCAACAAGTTACTTATGTCCATTTTCTATCATTATTGTTGATTAACACTGGTAAGCATATGATAACGATATGGAATCAAATAAAATTTGGAAACTTAAGCTAATTGACCCAGGAGATGGGTTTGGCGAGGCTTTGGTCGAACTTCCTGATGAGCTTTTAGCTAAAGTTGGTTGGGTTGAAGGTGAGTTGCTAGAAATTGAGCAAGTTGAAAATTGTATAGTCATAAAAAACCTGACTCTAAATCATCGTACTAGACAATAAAAAAGACCTCTCAATGATCGTGTACTAAGTTTAATCAATACCAAAGAGAGCCGAGCCAATTTCAAGGCAGTCGGAATTAATAAGTCTTGCCGCAAGGCGAGTAGTTAAATGAAAAACAGTAAGAGTTTATGGATATTGAAATGGGTTATATTGTGACTGCGCCTATTTTCATGCTGATGACTGAGCAGAAGTGTTCATTATGTGATGAAAGTAATATTGTTGTTTTACTGGCGACGCTGAATGAGCCGCGTGAGAAAGATGATCTATCAGCAGTGATTTCTGGTGAAGTATTTATACTCAATTATATTGAAACTCTGCCAGATGATTTGTATGCGCTTATTTTAGATCGACATCCAAATTACAGAATTGAGCATAGTTTAACTGCTGGGGCAGATTACTATATGACAGTTTGTGGATGTGGTGGACATTATGGCGATCATTACGTTAGTAATAAAATATCTGAAACTATGCTCTTAAATCCCAGCACACTGAATGTTCAGAAGCTTATAAATGAGGGATGCTGGTCAATTCCTTGTAACTACTCTTATGGTAGTTATGATAGTAATTTATTAAATAAAGCTCTTTGAGACTTAAGAGTGTCGCCAAACTTTAATTGATGACACAACTAATATAACTGCAAGTATAGGTAAAAGTAATGAAACTGGAATTACACCTAACAGGCGTCCGCCAATAAAAGCACCTAATAGAGATCCTGCAGCCATTATTAAAAGAAAACTTTTTTTCGCTTTGATGATGCTAAAGCTTTTATCTTGACTATATCGAGTAAAACCTACAATCATCGTAGGAAGGCTCACAGCCAATGATAAGCTACCAGCAAGCTTGATATCAACACCAAATAGCAGAACAATGGTCGGTATAAGTAACTCACCTCCTGCAACACCCATGAGTGCTGCAACCACACCAATACCAAAGCCAACAATGACACCAGCGATCGCTAAAGACACTCCCATTAATGCGGGACGTTAGTTTATGACCTATAAACAAACTATACAGAAAAAATTACTTTGATATCTTCAATATTTTCTTCAGTAACACTTATGTCGCTGGAGTAATATTTATTTCCATTGCATAGTTCATAGATATCAATTTTCATTTTGTAATCCTCTTCGCTAGCTACTCCAGTACTAACCTGAGCAACCTGATCCATTTTCCATGACTCTGTAGAGTTTATATGCGGTGGCGACACTACATATAAACCTTTAATAGCCACATTCTGGTTAGCACGTAGTTCGTTCAGCTGTAATGGATTGGATAATATATACGAGGTTCGAATACTGATTTCATCTTCAGTAATTTGGCAGTCAGCAACGAACCACGGTGCATTTATCATCAATTCCGCATATGCCCACGCACTCTCATCAGGGTAAGAAATTGGCAAGGAAATTCTGGCATGATCAAAAGTTTGGAACATATGCTCGCTTTTCGATATCAATCACAAAATGAACACTATAGATTGTAGTCCTATAGTGCTAGTTTTGGCTAGATGGAGGTTTCAAATTAGGTAACCTTTATGAACTCCAAAGAGGCTTTCGCTAGCGCATTTAAACAGATACGAATTTCAAGAAGACTGACTCAAGAGGACTTTTCGGACGTTTCAAGCCGGACTTATGTGAGTAGCTTAGAAAGAGCGATTAAAGGGCCGACATTAGAGAAGATAAATTCATTGGCACTAACAATGGAGGTTCACCCTTTAACATTATTAACACTTACTTATTTGATTGAAGGTAAAGTTTCTTTGCCAGATCAAATATTTAAATTAGTGACTAAAGAATTAAAAGAACTCAATTTATCTTTAACTGCATCAGCTTAAATAGACATAAATCAACTCCGTTTTCTCACAAAAGACCGTATCAAATTAGCTCTCAATTGAAAAAGATCATTCATTCGCATTCTATATGCCAAGAGCTCGTCAAAAGTGACTTCTAGTTCATTAGAGCGTTTTTTTACCGTGTCATAATGCCCTTTTTCATCTCTTATACTATTGCACCATTTGGGTAATCTTTTTGAGGTCATGGTTCCAATGAGCAATTCCACTCCATCATTAGTCTTTTTAAGGATTATGGATGGACTCAACTCATGAATTTTAGCCCTGAAATGATTTTTCAAATTTATTTGACTATCAATGACATTACTATTCATTTCAACTTCGTACAACGCACATATCCAGGTTTGCAAATGTACCAATAAAAGCTGATCTATTATTTCAGTCAGAATTCCTTGGCAAATTGGAATATTTATGTATCTAAAATCCGGTTCTACTTCACTTTCAAACATAAATCCTGGGGTATATTGTTTCAAAATTTGATGAGTACCAATTTCAATGTAGCCTATCCACTTTGTTACAATTCCAGCCTCAATGAGGTTATCAAGTGACCCAATGTCATAAAAAGAATAATTTATTTCTTTCGAATTGCACTTCCCGTAATACGTAATTGACTCTGGGATCAAGCTATCTTCAACATTTAGGAGCATTTGCAGGAGATTTAAGGTAACGATTCTAGGGCATGGAACCCTGTCAAATCTGGACATATCGTATGGTGGGTGGACATATTCATGTCCATAGCACCATCTAATTCGAGTTTTTTCAATACTTTCAAAAGAGTTTTTATATAATTTCAAACATTTGGAATGTTTTTTTAGTAAAGATTTGGGCAAATCATTCAGGATTGTTTTCCAGATCGGCATCTCACTCTCTATACAGGTGATTTGCCGGGAATGCATGAAATGTCCAATACCCTTGGGCCCTATTTTTACTAATAAATCTGCAATTTCAGCAGAACAAGGGTATTTCAGTGGCTTTTCAAAACTCATTGCTTTGTTTTGATGCACTGTTTTGAATACACGATTTAAACTATTTTTAGCTTTAACTTGGAGTAACAGATTGGACTCATTATTTTTACCGAACAAAATTGAATCATTTTGAAGTTTTTTTTCTGTATAAATTAACGCAGAGCAAAATTTTTTTGCTTGAGTATTAATCAATTCGTTGTCGATTAATGACCATCGAGATGTTTTTGCTGATTCCCAAATAGCAGAGTTCAGGAACCACGTATCAAATATGGGTTTTAAAAGTTTAATATCATTTCTAAAGCCCTTTATTGATTTCTCTTTATTGGTGACGTTGACTAAGTTGTCGCCATGAATGAAGCATTTATCTACCCAATGAATTTGGTGTAATTCTGAGTGATATCCCGCTGCCATACAAGTTGGACAATATGAAAACATATTGTTACCCCACAGAGAATACCTAGTCTGCTTGTACAACTTGGGTAGATCATTAATAAGATTTAAGGAAAGTTTTGATACTATAGAGATCGGTTCTTCAAACAGCTTTGCTAGTTTGGCAAAATCGAAATCAGGATTATCGAAAGTATTATCTGAGTCAATATAGCTACCATTACCATTGAATTCGCTTATAAGGTTGTAAAACTCTTTAGGTTTAACCTTATTCAAATAACAGTATTTTGCTCCAATTGAACCAATCGACTCGTATATTCTTAACGTACCCGGTCGCCAAGATGTCTGATCATATTCAGCGAGTAAAGCCATTGTTTACTTACCTGAACGATTCATTTCAAGGATTTTTCGTATTTTTAGTGACTCTCTAAAGCCGGATGCTTTTACTGCATCCATGACAATGGATTGTTGGATGTCCAGAAATTCCCCATCGCTGTCGACCAGAGTGTTGAGAGTACCAATTAAAGCCGCTGTGAAATAATGCATTGGTACCACTACACTTCCACTCACACCTGATGCAATCCAAAGTGTTTCAAATGCGGACCACATAGCAGGACCTAGGGCATTTAGTTTGAATCCACTATTTATAGCTTGCGGGATAAAGTTTTCTGCGAAAAGAATATTATTTTCAATGGGGTAAATAGTATTATGAAATTCTATTAGGGCTGAAATCAAATCCTCTTGTGCGCTTATTCCAGTAAACTCCAATTCGCGCGCCATGAATCGACCAACTATTTGCTCTTTGCCTGTCTCTATAAAGTTTGTTTTTACCTCTTCCAATTCTGGTTGTCCGACAAGCAAACAAAATAATCTACAACCGTTAATGTCTAATTCATTACTAATGTTTAAAAGCCATTTGTAATGCTCATTTTTAAGAAATTGAGCTTCATCGAAAAAAATAACTGCAGCATTAATGGTGGCTCTCTTTGCTCTAGTCACCAACCATTCATTTAATGCGTCACGCTTATCTCCCGCTGAACCTACCATATAATGCCTATGCCTTACACAGTGCAAAATATGCTGGAAAAACGCTTTCTCAGATGCAATGTTTTGATTTCTAACTGGCACTTCTATTAGTGGAAAATTTCCAATTAACTCTACTAACATCTTTAAAGCCCATCTTGTAGCAGAAGTTTTACCCAGCCGAGGTTGCCCGTACACCAATCCACCATGAGAGCCAGTCGTTAGCCAATTGCTTATAACTTTTAAATAATTTGCGCAGATAGGTGTTTTAATCAGAAATGCACGGCCAGCCATCATCCGGGTCGATATTTTTGTACGCTCAACACTTTGAAGATATGGCATATACCCTCCCCTTATCTATATGCTGTGCCTAGACTTTTGATAAATTCATCCAATACATTTACTTTTCTATCAACGGCATTTGTATTTGATTGACTTGCTTCGTTTGGTGCATCTTCAACCTGCTTTTCCATAACCTCAGAGACAGCGTTATCTTCCATATCCAAAAGTTTTGCTAGCTTTTGATTTTCTTTATCTTGCTCTTTTTGTAATTGAGCTAGCAATCGCTGTTTTTTTGAATTTTCTTGTACTTCCCGTTCTATATGTTTCCTGAAAGCAAGTGGTATATCGGCAGCTTGACTTATAAAGCTGTTATTTGTCATATAACGTCTTATGATGGTTCTTGTGTTTATAGAATGAGGCGTGCCCCGCCACCTTTTTTCAACTTGTAATACACCTAACGAAGAACCATCTCTTAATAAAACCGCCTCAATGAATCTGATATCCTCCTCAGCCATCACTAAAACTTTTTCACCGATAAGACCAGGTATAAGGTGCAATCCAGGGCCATCATACCTAGCATTCTTCCAACGCAGGATCGGCTTATCTCGCTCCTTACCAATAATAGCTTCATCAAAGATTGAATACTTCATACAGGTGGCACGTTTGTTCTCAGGTATGTGTCTAAAAATGTCTGTTTGTCTAGTCACTGCACGTTTGAGTACTTCATTGCGACTTATAGTAGTTCCAGGAGAAATTCCTGTGTTGTAGCGAACGATAAGTAAATCAATTAAATCCAATAAGGTGTCTAACCCTAAAAGGAATCGATCTTCTTCTTTAGTTGATTTTCTTTTATCCGCTGGATTCGAACCAGTTGTTCCGTCTAAACAATGTATCCCCGCCTCTTCAAGCAAATCAAATAATAATTCAATTCTAGGGCGGACATTAGGTGACGCTTTGGGACCAAAGACTGGCACAGCGTTTATAGTACGTTCTAGCATTGTGAAAAATATATTGCTTAAATGACTTTTTGCATTATCTAGCCATAATTCGTCATAGCACATATAAGCAAGTTCGGGAATTAATGCATTTGGAAGGCATTCTTCAGGTTTGTATGCGATTGTTGATACAGTTAAATCTCTAGGTTTCCAAGGTACAAGGCTGCTTTGAACAGCCCTGGTAACATCTGAAGCATTATAATTACGCCCTAAAGCAATACTGTATCCAATTACGGCTGTACTTTTAACTTCTAGTAGTGAAATTAGCCACAAACGGCTAATTTTCATTCTAATAACACCTTCTCCGTTTAAACCAGGTACTTCTATTATCCAATTAACATCTAGGAAGTGCCCATCGACTTCAACTCTCTCAAAGCAACGGCTAGGGGGAGCTTTAAAATCTTGAAAATAATTATTTTCTAAAATACTCGAAGCAACTTGGTCTGCAATACTTTTTTCTCTAAGCCTTTTTCCCCATCTAATAAGTGAGAATTTTCCATTTGAATCACTGCAAAAAGGATAATATGGCGGCCAAATTTCCAACAAATTGCAGCGATTTAAGAACTCTTCATGTATTAGATGCCAAGTAAGTCGTTGATTTGCGCGTTTTGAATCAGGCAACAGTCCTTTGAGGATCACGTCCTTCATCACAATTTCTAAAGCTGGATATTTAACAAACAGTGCTTGAAGAGATCCTGAGGTTGCAACGCCAGCGTTTAACTTGTCTATGTTATTACTTCTGTCTACTCCTATTTGCTTGCCTTTGATTAAGGCTGCATAGCCAATAGAGTTGCCATTCTCATTGGGAGTGGTGCAACGTTTTAGGAGGTAGTGAAGGTTTTGCCTTGAAATTCCCGTTGCAACTTTTATATCTTTTAGCGGATTACCATTTCGATATAGGTCTATTGCCTTTTTTTTATTCTCATAGTCTAGTCGAACATCTTCACTCATCCCCAAAACTTCAGGCGACGTCCATGTATCAATAGTTTCCAGGCCGGGATAGTCACGTTTCTTTGTTTTAGGATAACTCATGGTGGACTGACAGTTCAGTGATCATACTAAAAGGTGAAAGTCGTATGTCTGAAAATATTTTCTTCCGTATAATCAGACTAGCTATACAAGCATTAATGTCTTCAGAATCGAAAAATGGAAATTTTTGTACCAGTTTATAAAAAGTAATTTTTCTGAAATTCTCTAGTTCTGACAGGATTTGATTTTCCATGGAGTAATCTATTGTCAGACCAGCCACACTGGAAAATCTTAAAAGATGTTTTAGATTTGCTAATTCAATAGAGTTGCTCTTAAGTGAATCTTTAGACCAATTTTGGTATTGATATCCGTACAGCCCACACCACCCATCCCAATCTAACTCACCATCACCATCTTTAGTTTGTAATGTATGTATAGTAATTAGCCCATCTATATCCTGAGAGACGGCTCTAGGAGACGCTTTTGTAGCATGACCATTTTTAAAATTGATCGGGAAAGATAAAACCTTCTCATTAAACTTTTTGATGGACTGATTTGTTTCTAACAATACCCATAGGTCGTACATGTTGTGCGAGTACAAATGCACTCTTCTGTTGAGTTTGGAAGAAAATGGGGCGTACAAATGAGCACAATAATTACCCCGCTCAAATGACTGAGGTGTTAACAGTTCATCAATGCTGATTACATCTTCATGCATAGCTAATGAATTATTAAGTCGTGATAATTATATTGAACCTATTATTTGTGAAATGCAAACATGTCAGTACTTTAGGTATTAGAAATATTTACCAAAAGTACTGACATGAAAAAAGATTTACTTAACTATCAAGTGATTACTTAAGAAGGATGTATACAACATTCTTTCAGCGCGCGATTATAAGCTTGAGGTGGTTACAAACACCCTTCTATCTAGAGCTCTTAGCGTATGCAATAGTAGTATTCACATCTCTACGCAAAATTTTACCATTCTTAGTACGTGGGAAATCTTTTGCTAAATAAACCGTTTTGGGTGATTTGTATGCGGCTAGATGCTGCTTACCAAATGCAAGCAAATCATCAGGTGTCATAGTTGCTTCGGCTTTTAGTATGATATAAATCACTACTAGCAGTTTATCTTTCTCCAACTCTTCCCCTACGGCTGCACAATCAGCTACATCAGGGTGGCCTTTATATACACGCTCAATTTCATAGGGTGAAACGCGGTAGCCAAAACTTTTGATAATGTCGTCTTTTCTGCCTAAGAACCAAATATAACCATCTTCGTCATATTTGGCATAATCGCCCGTAAAAAAATAACCATCATGCTTATATTTTACGGTTTCATCAGGCAAATTCCAGTAGCTTAAAAATAAGCCTGGGTCATTATCTGGCACACAAATCATGCCTTCCTCTCCAATTGGCACGGGCACCATAGTTTCTGGGTTAAGCAGGCGAATTGCATGGCCCGGCTGAGGGAATCCTGCAGAGCCTGCGCGAATTGGGCGGAATGTGCTTTGAGATAAATAATAAGAAAACTCACTCATGCCTACCGCTTCGTAAATATCCAACCCAAACCTTGCTCGCCATTGGCTAAGCACTTCGTCAGATAAATGCTCGCCTGCGCTCATATAGTGACGTATCGTCGGTATCTCTGCTTGAGTTGCCGAAGTTTTTTGTAGTAATTGCCGATAAATTGTTGGCACGCCAATAAAAATCGTTGCGCGATGCTTGTTGATTAAATCTAGCCATTTTTGCGCATCATTCTTACCTTCATGCACAATCACGGTCTTACCTAAATAAAGCGGATCCATTAACCCTGAGCCTAGCACGTAAGTCCAATTAAATTTACCAGAGTGCAAAATTCGATCTTGTCCATCACTATGATACTTAAACCAATAAGTAGAAGCTGGTTGACGTCCAAGCAAAGCGCGGTGAGCATGAAGCACCCCTTTTGGATAGCCTGTTGTACCTGAGGTGTAAACTAAATAAGCGGGATCATCGGCTTGAGTTCTGTGCGTAGCTTCAAAATCAGGAGCCTCATTCAGTTGGCGCGTAAGGCTTAACACATTGAAGTGGTAATGTTTTTCAATTTCATCTGTTTGCGTAACAAGTATATGTTGCAATTGTGGTGTTAAATGTTTTTGCTGGTCGAGATTTTCATGAAGCTGTTGCCATGCCTGCACATCTGTTACTAATACGGTAGCTCCAGAATCTTTAGCTAAATAAGCCACTTCTTCTGCAGTAAGTAGTGTTGAAGTTGGCACGGCTATCGCGCCCATTTTCATCGCGCCTAAGAAAGCGATGGGGTATTCCAAACTGTTGGGGAGGCGTATCAGTACCCTATCCCCCACTTTAATCCCTAAATGTTGCAAGACGGCTGCAAATTGATTGGTTCTTTCTGCTAACTCAGCAAAGGTAATTGAAGAGGTTCCTAATGTGTCATCTTCTACGATCATTGCGACGTGCTGCTCAAGCTCAGTGCCAAGATGTTGATCTGCACATGCCACACCAATGTTAAAGTTTTTTGGTAAATGCCATTGCCAAGTAGGGAATGTAGGAAAAGTCATAGTATTACTCCATAAGGCCAGTTTTGACGTACCACTTGCGCAGGTAATAGTTGCAATACATGCAGTGCAAATTCCATGTCGCTAGTTTTTAACGCACGAAGTGCATGTGCTCTTAGCAAGGTTTGCAAGGCTTTACCAAACATGGGGGGGTCAAGCATTTCACCTTCAAATTTGATTGCGCCCCCCAATAGGGCATCAGCATCAATCGCTGCTTTTAAAATCGCTACTTTTTGCGCTACATCGGTAGGAGAAGGTGTGTAAGCTGTTTTACACAAATGAATGTGGGCTGGATGTATCACCTGCTTGCCTGTTAAGCCCATGGCAGCTTCTTGACAAGCATGTTTATACACCACGCGCGATTCATTGTCGCCATGTAAATCTAACCAGCGGCGCACATCATGCGGCTCTAAGAATTTTTCTGGCATGGCACTAGCACCTATCAGTGTTTCAACGCCACCAATCACACCCTTACCCGCAATCCGTGCTTCAAACATTAGTTGATTCATGTAAAACTGCAACTCTTCAATCCAGTTTTCAGGGGTGATATGAATACCCATCGCTTTTGAAAAGTCATGAATCCCAAATACCACATGTTTAACGGTGTTGTATTGCATCAACTCTGGGGCAATTTTGAGTGATTTCGGGTGTTCAATAATCGGCTGAATCGTGATGTTTGGATTAACACTCAATAAAAAACTGGAGAGGTCGCGGACTTCTGCCGCACCATAAGCTTCTCCTGCCTTAGCTAACATCACTACATCAATATATTCTCCCATCTCACACACCAGCTTCATATCTTCTTCATACTCATCGGTACGGAAAGAATTGGCGCGGATGGCAATGGTGACGCGCTGATTAACTTTTCTAAGCTGTGGGAGTTCTTGGCGTAGCAAGTCTCGGCTCATCTCTTTTTGACGACAACCATCTTCCAAGTCAAAAATCAGGGTGTGTGCACTAGTAAGGTGCGCATGTTTTTTCATGCGCGCAGATGCTTGCTCCATATCTTCGTATATCCCTAGACTTGGCGCATATTTCACTGGTGGGTAATACAGCTGAATACCTGGCCAATAATCGCCCAGTGCTTTTGCATCTAAAGCAATTGGCTGCTCTCCAATGTGTAGGGTCATGCTATGTCTCCTGATAATTGAGGCGTGCGGTTTTTAACTTTTCAACCACAACTGCTGAATATTCAATTGGTTGCAGTGGTGCCGTAGTGTTTAACATGTGCCAGAACTGATTGTCAGGTAAATCTAGCATGGCATCAAACGCCTGCAACTCTGCTAGGTTCAGTGTGTTAAATTCATGCGCAATAAAGCGTTGCAATACAATATCAAGCTCGAGCATCCCGCGCCTACAGCGCCATGCCAAACGTTTTTGCTCTGCCTCGCGTAAAATTTCAGCATTTAACATTTCAACATCTCCTATACCGCTTTGATTGAAATCGATTTTTTATGCTTTTTAGTTTCTTTTGCACGCACAATTTTTAGATCTTTAATGCTGGCAATCGCCGCATTCGGGTTCAGTTTTTTTGGACACACATCCACACAGTTCATGATGTTATGGCAACGATACAAGCGATAGGGGTCTTCCAAGTTCTCAAGCCGCTCCGTTTCTGCTTGATCGCGCGAGTCCACGATAAAACGATAGGCCTGCATCAAGCCAGAAGGTCCCACAAACTTATCAGGGTTCCACCAAAAACTGGGGCAAGAGGTGGTGCAAGCACCACATAAAATGCACTCATACAAACCATCTAACTTGGCACGGTCTTCTGGGCTTTGTAAACGTTCAGTTTCTGGCAATGGGTCATCGTTAATCAAGTAAGGCTTCACTGAGTTGTAATGCTCAAAAAACTGTGTCATATCTACCACTAAATCGCGTATTACTGGCAAGCCAGGCATAGGGCGCAATACCACAGGCTCTTCCAAATCAGTCAGCTTGGTGATACAAGCCAGCCCATTTTTGCCGTTAATATTCATCGCATCGCTACCACATACACCCTCTCTGCATGACTTGCGCAGACTTAAGGTATCGTCTAATTCTTTAATGCGTAGCAAAGCATCGAGTAGCATGTGGTCTTCTTCATGCAATGCAACGTCGTAATCTTGCATGTAAGGTTTTTTATCTACATCAGGGTTAAAGCGGTAAATAGAGAATTTCATAGCCTTCCTAATCTTTTAGTCACTAAAGAACATAAAGTTCACGGTGATTTATCTGCGGGTACATTTTTAATACACTCTCTTTTTAGGCTCAAAACTTTCAACTGTTAGTGGTTTTAAACGCACATCTTTATAATCTAAGCGATTGTTTTGTTTATAAAAAAGTGAATGTTTAAGCCAATTTGCATCATCACGCTCACTAAAATCTTCTCTAGCGTGTGCACCTCGGCTTTCAGTGCGATGATGCGCGGCATGCATGGTGGCCACAGCAACTTCCATTAAATTATCTAGTTCCAATGCTTCAATCCGAGCGGTATTAAATACCTGGCTCGTATCATTGACGCGCACTTTTGCAATACGACTTGCCACTTCGTTAATTGCAGCAACTCCCGTCTCAAGTAAATCTGGAAACCTAAATACCCCGCAGTGTGTTTGCATGGTTTTACGCATGGCTGCACCCACTTCTGCCACCGTTTCGCTATTGTTCGTATTTTCCAAGCGTGCAAGCCGCGCCAAAGTGCTGTCTGCAACACCTGCAGGGAGTGGTTTGTGAGCTGAAGATTGTGCAATTTCTTGCACCATTTTCTCGCCTGCTGCTTTACCAAATACCACTAAATCTAACAAAGAATTTGAACCCAAACGATTGGCTCCATGCACTGAAACACAGGCGCACTCTCCTACTGCATATAACCCTTTAACCGCTCTTTCGCCATGCGCAGTCGGTTCAACCACTTGCCCATCTAAATTCGTCGGGATGCCACCCATCATATAATGCGCAGTCGGAACAACAGGAATTGGATCTTTAATCGGATCCACATTGGCGAAGGTTTTCGCAATCTCACGTATCCCTGGCAAGCGCTTGTTAATCAACGCCTCACCCAAATGATCTAACTTTAAGTAAACCGCGTCTTTATTTTTACCAACGCCGCGTCCTTGTTTAATCTCAGTTGCAGTTGCGCGTGAAATCACATCGCGGCTCGCTAAGTCTTTGGCATTGGGCGCATAACGCTCCATAAAACGCTCGCCTTCAGAGTTCACCAAATACCCCCCCTCGCCGCGCACTCCTTCCGTAATCAGCACACCAGCATGTAATACACCTGTGGGGTGAAATTGCCAAAACTCCATATCTTGCAAAGGTAAACCCGCACGTGCCGCCATGCCCAAACCATCCCCCGTGTTAATAAAGGCATTAGTGCTGGCTTGAAAAATGCGCCCTGCTCCACCAGTTGCCAGCAAGGTGGTTTTAGCTTGGATGACATGAACCTCGCCTGTTTCAATCTCCAGCGCAATTACGCCCAATACATCGCCATCGCCATCACGAATTAAATCGAGCGCAAACCACTCAATAAAAAACTGTGTGTTAGCACGGATATTACGCTGATATAGTGTGTGCAACATGGCGTGCCCTGTTCTATCTGCCACGGCGCATGTGCGTGAAATTGGCTGTTCTCCATAATTTTTGGTCATACCACCAAACGGACGTTGAAAAATTCTGCCATTGTCTAGCCGATCAAATGGCATTCCAAAATGCTCTAGCTCAATAATCGCTTTGGCAGCATTTCGACACATAAACTCAATCGCATCTTGATCACCTAAGTAATCTGAGCCTTTGATAGTGTCGTACATATGCCATAGCCAGTTATCTTCACTCACGTTACCCAGCGCGGCCGCAATTCCACCTTGCGCTGCCACTGTGTGGGATCGTGTTGGAAATACTTTGGATAGCACGGCAACTTTAACACCAGATTCCGCCAACTGTAGCGCAGCACGTAAGCCTGCGCCACCACCGCCCACAATCACCGCGTCAAACTGATGATGTTCTAAATTATTTATCCCCACAAAATTATCCCCAACCAAACTAAATAAGCCATAAGCACTAACTCAACAACTAACTGTAACCACTCACGTAAAGTTACGTTAAATACATAGTCACGCATCACATCGCGTATGCCCAACCACGCATGTATAATCAAACAGGTAAAAAATGTAAATGTCAGCAATTGCCACCAAAGAAGTTGCCAAAACTGCTGCCAATGCACGAAATCATTGGGTGACTTTAATACAACAAATATCAGCGCAAGCACTAAATACACCGCCATAAAAACAGCCGTCATGCGTTGCGTCAACCACCAACGCATTCCTGGGTATTTTTTAGTCAGTAGCTCAAATAACATAGTGGTTTACCAAATCTGCCAAGCAAAAATCGCTACAGTAATCGTATCTAAACACAACACCAAACGGCTTGAAAGCTGCGCTTTTTGTAAAGATGTCATCCAATGTACATCTTGTGCAAGATGCCTTATTCCCGCATAAAAGTGATGAAAAAACGGCCAAGCACAGGTAATCAGCACCAGTTTAACTAACACGTGCTGATTTAAGCTTGCTAGCCAATCATAGCTTTGTACATCTGTCACCGAAAGTTGAAAGCTCCATAACAATGGCGGAATTAGCAAAAACAACACCACACCACTCATTCGATGCAGAATCGAAACAACAGCGTTAATCGGTAACCGAATCGTCAATAGATTTAGGTTTTTGGGGCGATTTTTTGTTTGTTTGTTTTTCATATATAACAAGTCATAAAAGCCGAAGGGCTCAATTTAATTTTTGACTGCCTTTGCCACCGCCCCTGCCACCCACGCCAGCAAGCGTTTATCAAAAGGCTTGGGGATAATGTATTCTTTGCCGAATTCAAGGTCTGTTAAATTGTAAGCTTGCAACACGTCCTCAGGCACTGGCTCACGTGCTAGCGCACTCAGAGCATTAGCCGCAGCAATCTTCATAGCTTCGGTAATTTGAGGGGCTTTGGCATCCAACGCCCCCCTAAAAAGGTAGGGAAAACACAAAGCGTTATTCACTTGATTTGGAAAATCACTACGCCCTGTTGCCATCAAAACATCATCGCGTAGCGCGTGCGCAACACTGGGTAAAATTTCAGGATCAGGGTTCGCTAATGCAAAAATAATCGGGTTCTCGGCCATTTTTAATACCAAACTCGGGTCTAAGCCATTTTTAGCAGAAACTCCAATAAACACGTCCGCCCCTAAAATTACGTCTGATAAGGTTTTTTCAGCCGATGGCGCAACCGCCAATTCACGATTATTGTCATGCAAATCTTGGCGGTTAGTATCAATTACGCCCTTTCTATCCACCATGGTAATGTTTTTTGCTCCCATGCTTTTGAGTAGTTTTGCGCATGAACACCCAGCTGCGCCTGCACCTAAAAACACAATTTTTACCGTCGCGATAGTTTTACCTTGTAACTCTAAGGCATTAAGCAAAGCCGCAGCAACAATCACCGCTGTACCGTGCTGATCATCATGAAATACGGGAATATCTAAACGTTTTTTGAGTTCATTCTCAATATAAAAACAATGTGGTGCAGCAATGTCTTCAAGGTTAATGCCGCCAAAGGTAGGCGCAATGTTGACTACCGTTTCAATAAATTCATCAGGCGTTTTAGCATTAATTTCAATATCAAATACATCAATCCCCGCAAAACGTTTGAATAACACCGCCTTACCTTCCATCACAGGTTTACTCGCAAGCGCACCCATATTTCCCAAACCAAGCACGGCTGTGCCATCGGTAATCACCGCCACCAGATTACCTTTATTGGTATATTTGTATGCGTTTTGTGCATCCGCGTGAATTTCACGCACGGGCTCAGCCACACCTGGTGTGTAGGCAAGTGATAAATCCTCTTGCGTGGCGCAAGGCTTAGATGACTCCACACTTAATTTGCCAGGGATAGGAAATTGGTGATAATCCAATGCGCGTTGTTTTAGATCGTCCATTGTGTGCCCTTTACAACATAAAATTGCCAGCGTAGTTTTCAATAATCACCATTATTCCAGCTCGCTCATATAATGATGATCATCGGTCAAACAAAGTCCCAACCGCCATTCCATTGGGTTATCGCCATAGGTGAATGAAACTCTTTCAATGCTAAGCAATGGATACCCTTCTCTCAACCCCAGTGACTTTGCAACATCTTTTTCAGCAGCTACAGCTTTTAAGCGCTCTTCTGCACGAATCATACGTACGCCAAACTGTGATTCGTACATGCTGTACATAGAGCCATTACTTTCCTCCACCTTGACGCTATTTAAGCCCTTAAATGGCGCGGCAGGTACAATAATGTGATCATAAATGAGTGGGCGACCCGAGAACGTGAGTAATCGTTTAACCTCTATTGTTGCAGCACCAGCTTTAATACCCAGTATTTGAGAAATATAGGTGCTTGCTTTAGTTTTATCGCATGATATAAATTCATTTTGCAATAACTCCTTTTGTCCATTGACTGCTGTCAGGCGCAAAAAACGCAACTTAATCACATCTGCACTGTGCGTAGCAACAAACGTCCCCTTCCCCTGACGTCGAATCAAAATATTTTCGGTCGCAAGACTATCAATCGCTTTACGCACCGTACCTTGACTCACTTTAAAGCGCGCAGCTAATTCAATTTCACTTGGAATCATCTCTCCAGGCCGCCACTCTCCAGCAATTAAGCTTTGCGTAATCAACACTTTTATTTGCTCATAAAGCGGGCGATAACTTGGCGAAGTAAGTTGCTTGTCCATGTTTTTATTGCCTTTTTACCTTTTCACGAGAAATCATTTTAACTGTTGGAGTATTTATAGCACGACAAATTTATTATGTCCAGTATTTTATATCTTATATAAGACATAAGATATATGTTGACATATTGATATTTACCTCTATATAATCAGCTTCAACATGATTTAATGGCTGAATACCCATGGAATACTGTCTAAAACCAAGACGCTCAATGCTCTATGTGCCAGGTTGCAACCAACACTACTTGGATCGCGCCCGCACGCTTGCGGCTGACTGCGTTATTCTTGATCTTGGCGATCCAATATTAGTGGATGCCAAAATTCAATCACGTGAAAATGTCGTCGCAGCTGTTAAACAAGGTGGTTATGGCTCACGTGAAGTCGTTGTCCGCGTCAATAATCTAGATTCAATTTGGGGGCATGACGACATTAAAGCCGTTGCCAATATTGGTGCTGATGCTATTTTGTTTCCAAATATCGAGTCTCGTGAAGATGTGCTCAAAGCTCTCGCCTATTTGGATGAAGCTGGTGGTAGCCGCATGCCCATTATGGTGATGATTGAAAGCCCGATTGCTGTATTGAATGCTAAAGAAATTGCTTCGGCATCCGATAGAATTAGCTGTATGGTGATGGCAACTTCTGATTTAATCTCCCAGCTCCATGCTCGGGTAACACATGAACGCTCCGCGATTCTAACCTCACTCTCGTTAGTGACATTGGCTGCACGTGCATACGGGCGATGTGTGATAGATGGAATTACCAGTGATTTCAAAAACATGCATTCATTTGAATACGCTTGCAGATTGGGGCGTGATATGGGGCTTGATGGCAAATCTCTCGTGCATCCAGCACAAATCGCTTATTGTAACGATGCTTATACCCCCAAAGCGGGCGAAGTTGACCATGCAAGATTGATTATCAAAGCATTGAAAGAAGCGAACGAGTCTGGGCGAGGCACGGTGGTGGTAAACGATAAATTAGTAGAACATCACCATATCAAGGCAGCACAACGTCTCATTAAGTTACATGAGGCGATTATTGAGCTTGAAGAAGGTTACATTTAATGAACATTTCAAACAAAATAAATGCTGGGCGTTTTTTTGAAAACTTCCAACTAGGTGAAGTGATTCAACACGCCACCCCGCGCACTATTACCGCTGGGGATACCTCGCTATACATTGCGCTTTATGGTAGTCGCAATCCACTGCATTGTGCGGAACCTTTTGCGCAATCTCTAGGCTATAAAAGCACCCCCATTGACGATTTACTTGCCTTTCATATCGCCTTTGGCAAAACGGTGCCTGACATTTCAGTCAATGCAGTGGCCAATTTAGGTTATGCCGATGTGCGCTTTTTGCAGCCTGTGTTTGTGGGCGATACGCTTGGTACCTCAAGTGAAGTGATAGGTCTGAAACAAAACTCCAGCGGCAAAAATGGTGTGGTGTATGTGCGCTCAACTAGCGTCAATCAACATAACCTCCCCGTGCTCAGCTGGGTGCGTTGGGTCATGGTGCATAAAAACAATTTAGACGCGCCTGCACCTGAAACGGCGATTCCAGCATTACCAGCGTTTATTGAGGCAGAACACCTCACCATACCGCAAAATTTTTCTACAGCGCGTTTTGATGCTAAAAACATCAATGGGCAATACTTTTGCGAAGATTACCAAGTGGGTGAGCGCATCAATCATCCATCAGGCATGACCATTAACGAGAGCGACCACAGCTTAGCCACGCGGCTTTACCAAAACAATGCGCGTTTGCATTTTGATGCACACGCCATGCAAAGCTCTACATTTGGCAAACGCTTAGTGTATGGCGGCGTGGTGATTTCAGCTTGCCGTGCACTCAGTTTTGAAGGGCTGGAAAATGCATTATGCATTGCCGCCATCAACGCAGGCACTCACGCTAATCCAAGCTTTGCAGGTGACACCATTTACACGTTTACCGAAGTGCTAGACCGTTGGGAACTCGCGAATAGAGCCGATATTGGTGCACTACGCCTACGCATGGTAGGCCTTAAAAACGCGCAGCCGAGTGAGATAAGCGAAATTAAACAATTTAATAGCTACCACCCCAATGTGGTGTTAGACCTTGATTACACCGTATTGATGCCAAAACGTAGCAACAGTAAAGGAAACCCATAATGGCAGTGCATCCTAATGACGCCCTTTTTAGTGGCGAAAAACCCTTCCCGCTGATTCCAGCTTGTGAGCATTTTGCAGGAAGCGAAAAGCTCATCTTAAAAGCACTGTCACTGCAAGATTCTATTGGCCCTGTGTTCGACATCACTTGCGATTGCGAAGATGGCGCAGCCTCAGGCCAAGAGCGTGAACATGCGCAAATGATAGTGCGCGTGCTGAATTCAGAAGCCAACAAACATCACATGGCAGGTGCGCGCATTCACGACTACACCCACTCTGCTTGGAAGTTGGATATTGATATTTTGGTGGGTGGTGCAGGCAAGCTGCTTAGTTATATTACCATTCCAAAATGTACTGATATTGCACAAGCCAAAGAAATGATTGCTTACCTGCAAAAGGTTGCCGCGTTTCACGGTGTCGAGCGCGTGATTCCCGTACACATTTTGATTGAAACGCATGGCGCACTTAATCAAGTACATCAGATTGCCGTGCTGCCTTGGGTGCAAGTGCTGGATTTTGGCTTAATGGATTTTGTCAGTGCGCATCATGGCGCCATTCCAGCAGCAGCGATGCGTAGCCCTGGTCAATTTGAGCATCGCCTACTGGCGCGTGCCAAGGCAGAGGTCGTGGCTGCTGCCCTCGCCAATGGCGTGGTACCTGCACATAACGTAACCCTTGATCTTAAAAACGTTGAAACCACGCTCAGTGACGCCACGCGCGCGCGCAACGAATTTGGCTTTTTACGCATGTGGAGCATTTACCCCACGCAAATTCAAGCCATCGTTGACGCCATGAAGCCTAACTATGATGAGGTGAATGACGCTGCCAATATTTTACTGGCAGCCCAAGCCTCAGATTGGGGGCCGATTCAATATGCGGGTGAGTTGCATGATAGAGCGACCTATCGCTATTTCTGGGAAGTGCTACAAAAAGCAAAAGTCACAGGGGTTGCCATTTCAGAACAAGCAGTAAAAGCATTTTTTAATTAAGCATTATTAAAATAGCCACAGAGCACACAGAGGACATCAATTTTTATAACCATGTGTTGATGAAAACGTAATGTAGATAGTTTTCAAATCATCATGTGTTTTGAGTTTTTCAGGTTTCTCTCTGTGAGCTCTGTGGCTAAAAAATGAAAGATTACTATGACTACACTGACATCCGCAGGAGCACGCTTTCGCGCAGCATTGGCTACTGAAAAGCCGCTTCAAATTATCGGTGCTATCAATGCCTATCATGCGCTACTTGCTACACATACAGGCTACAAAGCCTTGTATTTATCTGGCGGTGGCGTGGCGGCTGGCTCATTGGGCATCCCCGATTTGGGTATTTCCACCTTAGAAGACGTGCTGATTGACGTACGCAGAATTACTGATGTGACCGAAACACCACTGTTGGTGGATATTGATACAGGCTTTGGCGGCGCATTTAACATCGCACGTAGCATCAAAAGTATCATCAAAGCAGGTGCGGCTGCTGTGCATATTGAAGACCAAGTGTCTGCTAAACGCTGCGGGCATCGCCCTAATAAGGCAATTGTTTCACTGAATGAAATGGTGGATCGCGTTAAAGCTGCCGTTGATGCAAAAACAGACCCTGACTTCGTGATTATGGCACGCACTGACGCACTTGCTGTAGAAGGCTTGCAATCGGCAATTGACCGCGCCTGCGCCTGTGTAGAGGCTGGGGCGGATATGATATTCCCAGAAGCGATTACTGAGCTTGGTATGTACAAACAATTTTCTGCCGCAGTCAAAGTGCCCGTATTGGCCAACATTACAGAGTTCGGTGCAACGCCACTTTTTACCGTCAATGAATTAAGCGATGCAGATGTGAGCATGGTGCTCTATCCGCTTTCTGCTTTCCGCGCCATGAACCAAGCCGCGCTCAGCGTGTATGAAGCGGTGCGTAGAGAAGGTACACAAGCCAGTGTTGTGCCTTTAATGCAAACCCGTGCGGAATTATACGAACACTTAGGCTACCACGCCTTTGAGCAGAAATTAGATGAACTCTTTAAAGGAGAAAAGTAGCATGTCAGCCACGACTAACACTTCTACGCAAGAACCCAAAAAGAAAAAAGGCGTTGCACTCGCTGGCGTGGCGGCTGGTACTACCGCGATTTGCACCGTCGGACACACAGGCAATGATTTACACTACCGTGGTTACGACATTATTGAACTTGCAAAATCTGCCACATTTGAAGAAGTGGCTTACCTGCTCATTCACGGCGAGCTGCCTAATCAAGCTGAGCTCACGGCTTACCATGCGCGTTTAAAACAATTACGCGGTATTCCACAAGCACTTAAAGAGGTGTTGGAGCGTATTCCTAAAACAGCCCATCCGATGGATGTTATGCGCACTGGCTGCTCAATGCTGGGGACACTAGAGCCTGAAGCCCAAGACCGCAACATTCACGATACTAAAAAATTAGGTGATCGCTTGATTAGTTGCTTTAGCGGTGTTTTGCTCTATTGGTATCACTTTAGCCACAATGGCAAACGAATTGACGTGGAATCCGATGAAGACTCTATCGCTGCTCACTTTTTATATTTATTACACGGCAAAAAACCTTCGGCTTTACACATCAATGCCATGAATACCTCACTAGTGCTATATGCAGAGCATGAGTTTAATGCTTCCACTTTCACTAGCCGCGTGATTGCTGGCACGTTATCCGACTTATATTCGTGCATTACTGGTGCTATTGGCGCACTGCGCGGCCCGAAGCATGGCGGTGCCAATGAAGCCGCGATGGAAATTATCGAGCGCTATAAAACAGCTAATGAAGCCGAAGCCGACATCATGGCGCGGATGGCAAGAAAAGAAATTATTATCGGATTTGGTCACCCTGTTTACACCATTGCAGATCCACGTAACGAATCTATCAAAGCTGTTAGCCGCAAGCTGTGTGAAGATGATGGCAATATGACGTTATTTAATGTCTCAGCACGCATTGAAGAAACCATGTGGCGTGAGAAAAAAATGTTCCCTAATCTTGATTGGTACAGTGCCTCTAGCTATCACATGATGGGGATTCCTACTGGCATGTTCACCCCGATTTTTGTGATTTCACGTACTACTGGCTGGGTGGCGCACGTGATAGAACAGCGCATTGATAACAAAATAATTCGCCCAAATGCGGAATATACAGGACCAGAAAACCGCCCCTATATTCCTTTAGAACAACGTTAATTTTTGAAAGTTTTATTATGTCTGCACATATCTCTAACGTCCGCCCTGCCCCAGACCAAGTGATTGTTGATATTGCTAATTACGTGGCTGATTTCGACATCAACAGCTCTGAGGCTTATGACACTGCACGTAATTGCTTAATGGATACTTTAGGTTGTGGTTTTGAAGCCTTAGACTACCCAGCTTGCACCAAACTACTGGGGCCCGTGATTGCTGGCACCGTTGTACCTAATGGAGCAAAAGTACCAGGTACCAATTATCAATTAGACCCCATCTTAGCCGCCTTCAACATCGGTGCTATGATACGCTGGTTAGACTTTAACGATACATGGCTCGCCGCTGAATGGGGTCACCCCTCCGATAATTTAGGCGGCATTTTAGCGGTAGCGGATTATATTTCACGTAAAAGTGTGGCTGAAGGGAAAGCACCACTTACCGTGAAAGATGTACTCACCGCCATGATTAAAGCGCATGAGATTCAAGGCGTGCTAGCATTGGAAAACAGCTTTAACCGCGTGGGACTAGACCACGTGATTTTAGTGAAAATCGCCTCCACGGCTGTCGTTACCAAGCTTTTAGGTGGTAATAAAGAAGATATTATCAACGCGGTTTCGAACGCGTTTGTGGATGGCCAAAGCTTGCGTACCTATCGCCACTCACCAAATACTGGCTCACGTAAATCATGGGCGGCAGGTGACGCGACCAGCCGTGCGGTGCGTTTGGCATGGATGACGCTACAGGGCGAAATGGGCTACCCTTCTGCACTTACAGCTAAAACATGGGGCTTTTACGATGTGCTATTTAAAGGCAACGCATTCAAGTTCCAACGCAACTATGGCTCTTATGTGATGGAGCAAGTATTATTCAAAATCTCATTTCCCGCTGAGTTTCATGCACAAACCGCAGTGGAATGTGCATTCCAACTCAATGCAGAAGTAGGAAGCAAGCTACAAACCTTAGAGCAAATTGCAGCGATAGATAAAATCGTCATTACGACACACGAGTCTGCCATTCGCATTATTGATAAAACTGGGCCGCTGGATAACCCTGCAGACCGCGACCACTGCATTCAATACATGACTGCCGTAGGATTACTTAAAGGTAACTTGACGGCAAAAGATTATGAAGATGAAGCTGCGGCTGACCCGCGCATAGATGCCATTCGCGCAAAAATGGTGTGCGTAGAAAAAATGCAATATACAACGGATTACCATGACCCAGAAAAACGCTCCATTGCTAACGCCATCCAAATCTTCTTCAAAGATGGTGGTGCTTCTAGCAATATCGCTGTGGAATACCCCATTGGTCACCGCCGCCGCCGCGGTGAAGGTATTCCTGAGTTAGTAAAAAAATTCAAAGTCAATTTAGCTCGTCGTTTTGATACTAAAAGACAGGTGGACATTTTAGAGCTATGCTTAGACCAAACCAAACTAGAAGCTACACCAGTGAATGTGTTTGTAGATATGCTAGTTGCTTAAATTGGTGATAAATAGCCTTTACTTACGGGGTAAGTAAAGGCTAAGGTGCTGTAAGGTATTCTCAGATCATTTTGCAGGATAATAAATTTACAAGATTCTAAGTGTTTGTTGGTTTAACCATATCAATTGGGCTGCTGATATACTGTTGCCAAAGTGCCACTACTGCACTCGCTTCTTTTTGTACTGTCTCGCTATCGATTTTGGCTTGTACATCCCCTTGCAACTTGGCGGTGTGCTGTAATCGACGCAATTCACGATAAGCATTAGCAACCTGATTAGCGATGTTTGGGTCAATCAAGCCAAGTGCGCCAGCACGTTGAAGTAACGCAATATTTCCAATATTTTCAGTAAGTTGTGAGTATTTATTCGCGTGCGCCAGTACCAAATATTGCACAATAAATTCCACATCAATAATGCCGCCTACACTTTGTTTTAAATCGAAGTATTCAGCACTTAAATGTTGGGCAGCACGCATTTTTTCACGCATGGCAAGTACTTCAGTTTTAAGTTTTTCAGCATCACGTGCTTGTGTCATTACCTCAATACGAATTTTATCAAACGCTGCACCAATCGCCCTATCGCCCGCTACAAACCTTGCACGGGTCAGGGCTTGATGTTCCCAAACCCATGCTTTATTGAGCTGATACTCTCTAAAAGCTGCCACACTGCTCACCAGCAGACCGCTATTGCCATCAGGTCGCAATTGTAAATCGGTCTCATAAAGTAAGCCTGCGGAGGTTAAACTGTTAAACCAATTATTAATGCGCTGGGCAAAGCGCGCATATACTTCCCCTGCTTCAGGGGCATCATCATATAAAAAGATAATATCTAAATCAGACGCATAGCCTAGCTCTTTGCCACCGAGCTTGCCATAGCCGATGACCGCAAATTGTGGTACCTCGCGGTGCTTACCACGCACATTGGGCCAAATGGTGGCTAAACTCACGCTTAAAATTAAATCAGCCAAATCACTTAAGTAATCGGAAATGGTTTCGAGCACCAATTCACCGTTCATATCCTGCACGGCAAAGCGAAATACATTGGCGTGTTTAAAGTGGCGCATGATGTCCATTTGGCGCTCTACGTCGCCATCGGCTTCGGCCAAGCGTTGTGTTAAATCTCGGCGTAACGCCGCAAAGTCAGGCGCAGCGTAGAGGCTGCGCGTATCTAACAGCTCATCTAATAAAATCGGGTGTTGTGCTAAATAATTAGAGAGCCACGGGCTGCTGCTGCAAAGCTTTACCAATAACTGCATGGCTTGTGGATGCTCTGCCAATAACGCCAAATAGCTGGCGCGGCGGCAGATGCTTTCGAGTAAATCAATCACCCTTGTCAGTGTGGTATCACTATTAGGCGTTTTGGCAGATTGCGCAATCACGTGTGGCATCACCGCATCAAAACGCTGACGACTCAATTCAGGCAACTGTAAATAGCGGCTACTTTGATGCAGCGTGTGTAAATGGCGCAAAGTATCTTGCACGTCAGCAAAGCCTAAGTTGTGTAAAACCGTGTGCGCTTCTTCGGTATTGATTGTGCTATTCCAAACCGATTTTTCTAGCTCTAGGGCATCCTTTGCGGTTTCATCATCGTTAAAAGTGGCATCAAAATGTTGCTGCACTTGTGCGCGATAAGCATCAAGCTTCGCTAAAAACCCATCCCAATTCGCAAAGTTCATGGCATACGCAATACGCGCTTTTGCCTCATCTGTTTTGGGAAGTTCCTGCGTTTGCGCATCTTCTACATACATGAGGCGGTGCTCTACATTCCGCAAAAAGATGTATGCCTCGCACAGCTCATCCACCGTTTTTTCTGGCAATAAGCCTTTGTTTTTCAATAAAGCTAATACAGAAAGCGTGGGCTTCACTTGCAAGCTCACATCTTGCCCACCACGAATCAGCTGGAATACTTGGGCGACAAACTCAATTTCGCGAATGCCACCACGGCCTAGCTTGATATTGTCATGCATACCTTTACTATTCACATCACGCTGAATCTGGATTTTTAAATCGCGCATGCTGGCAAATGCGCCAAAATCTAAATATTTGCGAAACACAAAAGGTTTGAGTAATTTGGAAACCTGGTTGCCACCTGTGACTTCATGGCCTTTAATCCAAGCGTAGCGCTCCCACTCGCGCCCATTGTTTTGATAATACTCTTCCAGCGCATCAAGGCTACTCACCAAGGCACCTTCAGAGCCAAACGGGCGTAGTCGCATATCCACGCGGAACACGAAACCATCTTCAGTTATTTCATCAATAGCAGCAATGAGCTTTTTAGCTAAGCGCACAAAAAAGTCTTGGTTGCTAATCGACTTTTCGCCTGTCGTATTACCTTCAGTCTCATAAGCAAAAATCAAATCAATATCTGACGACACATTTAACTCACCACCACCCAGCTTTCCCATGCCAATGACTATTAAATTTTGTGGATACCCATCTGCATCTACAGGCTGCCCATACACATCCGCTAACCATGTGTGGAGATAATCAATGGCACTGTTAATCGTACATTCGGCTAATTGTGAAGTAGTACGCATCACTTCATATAAATCTGCTAAGCCATTTAAATCACGACAAATCATACGTGCCATGACATGCGCTCGTAGTTTCCTGAGTGCTTTTTTGAGCGATATTTCATCCACAATGACTTGTGCAGCTAAAAAAAATTTCATTGCCTCTAAGGTATAGGGGATATGCAGATTATTTAGCAAATCTAATCGCAGAGCCTCATCTTTTGCCAAGGTACGGTGTATAAATGGGCTGCAATTTTCCAGTTTTTGCAAATAGCTTTGTTGCAAAAGGCTTAAGTCGTGGGTTTTGGTAATATCGGTCATTGTTTGCATTGGTTTTTTTAAGGTAATATGGCGTTTATTATTTTAACTATAAGCTTATCAAACTATTAGGGGGTGCTATGTCAATTGAATCAGTTCTTCATGAAAATCGCGTTTTTGAGCCAAGTACAGACTTTGTCAAAAATGCCAATGTCGCTGGCATGATTGCCTATCAAGCATTATGTGCAGAGGCTAGCACTGATTATGAAGGATTTTGGGCTAAATTAGCGCGTGAGTTATTGATATGGCACAAACCATTTACAAAAACACTGAATGAAGACAACGCTCCGTTTTACAAATGGTTTGAAGATGGCGAGCTTAACGTTTCCGCCAACTGTTTGGATAAGCATCTTAATACCATCCCCAATAAAGTGGCGATTATTTTTGAGGGCGATGATGGCAACACCAGAAACGTCACCTACAAAGAGCTGTACCACCAAGTGTGCCAATTTGCCAACGGCTTAAAAAAGCTCAATTTAAGCGTTGGCGACCGCGTGATTATTTATTTACCCATGGGCGTTGAAGCCGTTGTTGCCATGCAAGCGTGCGCGCGCCTTGGTTTGATTCACTCTGTTGTATTTGGTGGCTTTTCAGCTAAAAGCTTAAATGAGCGCATTATTGATGCGGGCGCAAAAGCGGTGATTACTTCCGATGGTCAGTTCCGTGGCGGTAAAACCATGCCACTAAAAGCTGCAGTAGATGAAGGCATCGCCATGGGTGGATGCGATACCATTGAAAAAGTCGTGGTGCTCAAAAAAACAGGGCAAGACGTTGTTTGGCACCCCAATAATATCTGGTGGAGTGACTTGATTGCAGGCTGTGCAGACACTTGCGAACCCGTGGTGGTGAATGCTGAACATCCGCTGTTCTTACTTTATACTTCAGGCTCAACAGGTAAGCCAAAAGGCGTGCAGCACAGCTCAGCAGGCTATTTACTCCACGCCATGAACACTATGCGCTGGACATTTGACATTAAAGCCGATGATGTGTTTTGGTGTACTGCCGATGTGGGTTGGATTACTGGTCATAGTTATGTAGCGTATGGTCCATTGGCGATTGGTGCGACACAAGTGATTTTTGAGGGCATTCCTACTTACCCGAATGCTGGGCGTTTTTGGCAGATGATAGAGAAACACAAAGTCACGATTTTTTACACCGCCCCAACCGCTATTCGCTCACTGATTAAAGCATCAGAAACTACACCTGAAACACATCCAAAAAATTACAATTTATCTAGTTTGCGCTTATTGGGCTCAGTGGGTGAGCCGATTAACCCCGAAGCTTGGATGTGGTACTTTGAGAATGTAGGTGGTAGCCGCTGCCCGATTGCGGATACTTTCTGGCAGACTGAAACTGGCGGCCATGTGATTACCCCACTGCCAGGAGCAACGCCACTGGTTCCAGGCTCATGCACACTACCCTTCCCTGGTATCGAGATTGATGTGGTGGATGAAACAGGTAAAGATGTACCGTGGGGTACAGGCGGCTTATTGGTCATTAAAAAACCATGGCCATCAATGATACGCACCATTTATAACGATGCTGACCGCTTTATTAAAAGTTACTACCCTGTTGACTTAGGTGGCAAAATCTACCTTGCAGGAGATGGTGCCGTACGCGACTCTGTAACGGGTAACTTCACCATTATGGGCCGTATTGACGACGTGCTGAATGTATCAGGTCACCGTTTAGGTACGATGGAAATTGAGTCTGCTTTAGTATCAAACCACCTCGTAGCAGAAGCTGCCGTTGTGGGCAAACCACACGATGTAAAAGGTGAATCAGTAGTGGCTTATGTGGTACTCAAGGGCGCGCGCCCACAAGGCGATGAGGCGAAAAAGATTGTAGCAGAACTACGTGACTGGGTTGGCAAAGAAATTGGCCCTATTGCCAAGCCAGATGAAATTCGCTTTGGCGATAACTTACCTAAAACCCGTTCAGGTAAAATCATGCGCCGCTTGCTACGCACACTTGCTAAAGGTGAGGAAATTACTTCCGATATTTCTACGCTTGACAATCCAGGCATCCTCGAACAGCTTAAAGAGGTTATCAAGTAGTTATTAGCTTTAAAGAAGCATCTATCAGTGATAAACCAATGGCACTAGTTCATGTGCCATTGGTTTCAAAATTTTGCATATAAGCCACTAATGCCTGAACACCTTCAATCGGCATGGCATTGTAGATACTCGCACGCATTCCACCCACGCTACGATGACCTTTTAATTGAAGCAAGCCCTTAGCCTCAGCACCTTTTAAAAACGCTTCATTACGTGATTCGTCTTTTAAAAAGAATGGAATGTTCATGCGTGAACGATTTTTTACAGCCACTTTGTTGATGTAAAAATCAGTGCTATCTATGTAATCGTAGAGCAGTTTGGCTTTAGCAATGTTCACTTTCTCAATCGCTTCCACTCCGCCTTGCGCTAACAGCCACTCAAATACCAACCCCGCGATGTAGATGCTATACGTTGCTGGTGTGTTAATCATACTTTGGTTTTCTGCTTGTACTTTCCAGTTAAATACCGCTGGAGTGAGTTTTGATGCAAAGCCTAATAAGTCTTCACGTACAATCACAATACACAAACCTGCAGGACCAATGTTTTTTTGTGCTCCTCCGTAAATCACGCCATATTGGCTTACATCAATCTTGCGTGAGAGTATATGAGACGACATATCTGCCACAATTGGTACGCCGTGGGTGTTGGGTAAAGCTAAACCTTGATCACCAAAAAATTCAACCCCTTGCAAAGTTTCATTTGTGCAGATATGCAAATAAGCAGCATCTTTGTTGAGTTGCCAAGTAGCAAAGTCTGGTACATGCGTGAAGTTTTCAGCTTCTGTGTTGGTTGCAATGTTAATGGTGCCATAAGCACGTGCATCTTCAACACTACGCTTGCTCCAGCCACCTGTAATCGCGTAATCTGCACTTGCACCGTTTAACAAGTTAAGCGGAATCATTGCATTTTCTGCAATAGCCCCACCTTGTAGAAACAGCACTTTATAGTCATTTGGAATCGCTAGGAGCGCACGTAAATCGGTCTCTGTTTTTTCCAAAATACTCATAAACTCTTTGCCACGATGCGACATTTCCATCACACTCATGCCACTACCATGCCAATCAAGCATTTCAGCTTGCGCACGTTCTAATGCAGGTTTAGGTAATACTGCTGGACCTGCTGAAAAATTGTATATTTTTGTCATATTGTTAAAACTTTCTTAACCAACGATGAGCGATAAATCTTATGGTCTTTTATAGGGTGGGCAATTTATTACCCAAGTTACAAAAACTTAATTTTCATCGCTCTCATCATCTGTTTCTACAATTTTCTCTAGCCCAGATAACTTCTCGCCTTCGCCCATGTTAATTAAGGTGACTCCTTGTGCCACGCGTCCCATATCGCGGATTTCTTTCACTCGGGTACGAATCAACACGCCACCCGTGGTGATGAGCATAATTTCGTCTTCTTCATTGACCAACTTAGCCGCCACCACAATGCCATTGCGTTCGCTTACGGCAATCGCTTTAACACCTTGCGTGCCGCGACCAGAATGACGGAAATCAGCTAGTACTGTACGTTTACCATAGCCATTCTCAGTCGCCACAAGTACGGTTTGCTGGTCATTATCGGCAATTAACAATGAAAGAACTTGCTGTTTTGTAGCAAGCTTCATGCCGCGTACACCACGTGTAGCTCTACCCATTGGGCGAACTTCATCCTCGCTAAACCATACTGCTTTACCGCCATTTGAAATTAGCACAATATCATTTTTACCATTAGTCACTTCTGCACCAATGAGGTAGTCTCCATCATCTAAGTTAATGGCAATAATGCCTGATTTACGTGGATTGGCAAATTCAGTTAATGGTGTTTTTTTCACCGTGCCTAGAGCTGTAGTCATGAAAATAAAGTGATTCTCATCAAACTCTTTTACCGCAAGAATCGCGTTAATTTTCTCGCCTTCTTCCAGTGGGAACAAGTTCACAATCGGCTTGCCACGCCCAATACGGCTACCTTGTGGCACCTCATACACTTTCAGCCAATAAACACGACCGCGGCTACTAAAGCACAAGATGTAATCGTGCGTATTCGCCACAAACATTTTGTCGATAAAGTCATCTTCTTTGGTCGCCGCCGCTTGTTTACCACGGCCACCACGACGTTGCGCACGATATTCTTCTAATGGTTGCGATTTGACATAGCCTGTGTGAGAGAGCGTCACCACCACATCGGTTGGGGTGATAAAGTCTTCGAGCGATAAATCTTGCGCATTCACCACAATTTCACTACGGCGCTTATCGCCAAATTGTTTTCTGATTTCAGTCAGCTCATCGGTAATAATCGTGGTCACCCGTGAAGGTGTGGCTAAAATATCTAACAAATCCGCAATCACATCCATCACTTCTTTATACTCAGTCACAATTTTGTCTTGCTCAAGGCCTGTTAAGCGTTGCAAGCGCATTTGTAGAATTTCTTGCGCTTGTACATCACTTAATTTGTAGCCATTGGGCGTTAAGCCAAAATTCACATCCAAACCTTCAGGGCGCGCGGCTTCCATGGCGGCACGTTTGAGCATTTCTTCCACCACGGGGGAATGCCATGCTTTTGCCATCAAATCCATTTTAGCTTCTGGCGGCGTTGGAGCAGCTTTAATAATGGCAATCATTTCATCCACATTCGCCAATGCTACCGCCAAACCTTCTAATACATGGCCACGCGCGCGTGCTTTTTTGAGCTCAAACACGGTACGACGGGTAACTACTTCACGGCGGTGGCGTAAAAACGCCTCTAACATTTGCTTCAAATTGAGCAAACGTGGTTGGCCATCCAACAAGGCCACCATGTTCATGCCAAAAGTATCTTGCAACTGCGTTTGTTTATATAAGTTATTCAGCACCACTTCAGGCACTTCACCGCGTTTTAGCTCAATCACCACGCGCATGCCCGATTTATCAGACTCATCACGCAGGTCTGAAATACCTTCAATTTTCTTCTCGTTCACAAGTTCTGCAATTTTTTCAATCAGCGTTTTCTTGTTCACTTGGTACGGCAGTTCATCAATAATAATGGATTGACGCCCGCCTTTATCCATATCTTCAAAGTGGGTGCGGCCACGCATCACCACGCGGCCACGGCCTGTACGGTAACCTTCTTTCACGCCTACCGTGCCATAAATAATGCCAGCGGTTGGAAAATCAGGCGCACGCACTAACTCAATGAGTTCTTCCACCGTGGTTTCTGGGTTGCTTAGTAAGGCAAAACACGCATCCAACACCTCGTTTAAGTTGTGTGGTGGAATATTGGTCGCCATGCCCACCGCAATGCCCGAGCTACCGTTAATCAACAAGTTAGGAATCCGCGCTGGCATGATAAGTGGCTCGTGTTCAGAGCCATCATAGTTAGGGCCAAAATCGACGGTTTCTTTATCAATATCGGCTAATAATTCGTGCGCAATTTTCGCCATACGGATTTCCGTATATCGCATCGCCGCTGCATTGTCGCCATCCACAGAGCCAAAGTTACCTTGCCCATCCACCAACATATAACGCAGACTAAAATCTTGCGCCATCCTTACAATGGTGTCATACACCGCAGTATCCCCATGCGGATGGTACTTACCGATCACATCCCCCACGATACGGGCAGATTTTTTGTAAGGCTTGTTGTAGTCGTTAGAAAGCTCATGCATCGCATACAGCACGCGGCGATGCACAGGCTTCAAACCATCGCGCACATCAGGCAAAGCACGCCCCACAATCACGCTCATGGCGTAATCAAGGTATGAGCGGCGCATCTCATCTTCTAAACTAATGGGTAAGGTTTCTTTTGCGAACTGGTCTGGCGTTGGTTTATCCATTGTTATTCCCGTTTGATTTTACTGCTTGTTGCAACTAACACTTTAAGCAAAAATTGATCTTTGTAATGACATTAAAAACTATAACTTTAAGCGCACTTTTAACCACCAAATTCTAACATAATTAGGCTTCAAGCTGGCTATTTTTAACACTCTGGCGCACAACATTTAACCCGCACGATTTATACTAAATTTAATTAAAAAATATATTTTGATTAAATTTTTTTATCACATCAATCAAAATTATCAACTAGACTGAAAAATAAATTAGCGTAAAATCAAACACGTTCACGTTAAAAATTCGTGCTTTTCAACAAACCTAAGGAGATTTATATGGCCGTATTAGTAGGCAAAACCGCCCCAGACTTTACTGCAGTGGCTGTGATGGGTAATAACGAAATAAATGAAAGCTTTAACCTTGCCAGCCACATTAAAGGCAAAGTTGCGGTGATTTTCTTTTATCCACTTGATTTCACTTTTGTATGCCCATCAGAGCTGATTGCGTTTGATCACCGTTTAGTAGATTTTAAAAGCCGTGGTGTTGAAGTCATTGGCGTATCAATTGACTCACAATTTACACACTTAGCTTGGAAAAATACGCCTGTTAATAACGGCGGCATTGGTCAAGTTGGCTACCCATTAGTCGCTGATATTAAACATGAAATCTGTAAAGCTTATGATGTTGAGGCTGATGGTGGCGTGGCGTATCGCGGCTCGTTCTTAATCAACAAAGCGGGCGTTGTGGTGCATCAAGTAGTGAACGATTTACCATTAGGTCGCGACATTGACGAAATGCTTCGCATGGTAGATGCGCTTCAGTTTTTTGAAACAAACGGTGAAGTATGCCCAGCTGGCTGGAAAAAAGGCAAAAAAGGCATGGATGCTTCAACCGCAGGCGTTGCAAAATACTTGGAAGAAAACGCTAAAGATTTGTAATTTTTAAGTGGTTAATTTACAAGTATAAAAGGCGCGAATTGCGCCTTTTTGTTTGCTTAAATTTTGTGCTATAAAATTTCATGCCTATGTGAAGCAGTATCCATCAAGCTTACATCGGTAATGTAATGATGCTGGTATTTTTAAGGCACTTTTAACCGTTGACTACTTTCATATAATCTGAGCCAATTGAACGTATTGCTTCGGCAATTTTCTCTACCGCTTCTACCCGCACAAAACTTTTTCGCCATGCGATGGCGATGCGTCTGGTGGGTGCTGGTTGGGTGAAGGGAATCACTT